>JACZKT010000362.1 GCA_014859905.1 Rubrivivax sp. | reverse complement strand
CCACGATGCTGCAGCGCGGCCTGCACGCGCCCGAGACCAGCAGCCTCGGCCGCTGGTTCGACGCCGCCGCCGGCCTGCTGGGGGTGACGCGCCGCATGGCCTTCGAAGGCCAGGCCGCGATGCTGCTCGAAGGCCTGGCCGAACGCCACGGTGCGGTCGATGCCGAACCCGCGCTGGTGACGATAGCCGCCGACAACCAGCTCGACCTCGGCGCACTGGCCCTGCGCCTGGCGGACGAGGGCGACGCCGCCCGCGGTGCCGCCTTGTTCCACGCCACGCTGGTGGCCGCGCTGGCCGATTGGGTGGCCCGTGCCGCCGACGCGCAGCAGGTCCGCACCGTCGCCTGCGGCGGCGGCTGCTTTCTCAACGCGCTGCTGGCCGGCGGCCTGCGGCAGGCTCTCGCCGCCCGCGGCCTGGCCATGCTGGAGGCGCAGGCCGTGCCGCCGAACGACGGCGGCATCGCGCTCGGCCAGGCCTGGGTGGCACTGCAGTCCCCGGCCGCCCGCTGAAGGAGAACCACCGATGTGCCTTGCCCTGCCCGCCCGCGTCGTCGAACTGACCGCCGACGACAACGCCGTCGTCGACCTCGGCGGCGTTCGCAAGCAGGTCTCGCTGGCGCTGGTGGAAGGCATCGCGGTGGGCGACTACGTCATCGTGCACGTGGGTTTTGCGCTGGCCAGGCTGGACCCCGAGGAAGCCGAGCAGACGCTGAGGACCTTTGCCGAAGCCGGCCTCGACGCCCTCACCCCGGCGCTGCCATGAAATGAAACCCCCAACCTCGCTGCGCTCGGTACCCCCCGAGGGGGCTGTCAGCACCTTCGGAACGGCCGGGCGGTACTGACATGAAGTACATCGACGAATTCCGTGACGGCGAACTGGCGCACCAGCTCGCCGCGGCGATTGCCCGCGAGGCCGCCACCGGCCGCAGTTACAACCTGATGGAGTTCTGCGGCGGCCACACCCACGCCATCTCGCGCTACGGGCTGAAGGACATGCTGCCGGCCAGCGTCAACATGATCCACGGCCCCGGCTGCCCGGTGTGCGTGCTGCCGATCGGCCGCATCGACAATGCCATCGAGCTCGCTTCACGGCCGGGACTCATCCTTTGCACCTACGCCGACACCGTGCGCGTGCCGGCGTCCAGGGGCCTGTCGCTGCTGAAGGCCAAGGCACGCGGCGCCGACATCCGCATGGTCTATTCCAGCGCCGACGCGGTGCGCATCGCGCAGGAGAGCCCAACGCGCGAGGTGGTGTTCTTCGCCATCGGCTTCGAGACCACGACCCCGCCCACCGCGGTGGCTGTTCTGCAGGCGCAGGCGCTGGGGCTGACGAACTTCAGCGTCTTCTGCAACCACGTGCTGACGCCGGCGGCGATCAGCAACATCCTCGAATCGAAGGAGGTGCGCGAATACGGCACCGTGCCGCTGGACGGCTTCATCGGCCCCGCGCACGTCTCCACCGTCATCGGCAGCCAGCCCTACGAGTACTTTGCAGAGGAGTACGCGCGGCCGGTGGTCATCGCCGGCTTCGAGCCGCTGGACGTGATGCAGGCCATCCTGATGCTGGTGCGCCAGCTCAACGAAGGGCGCGCCGAAGTCGAGAACGAGTTCACGCGCGCCGTCACCCGCGACGGCAATGCCAAGGCCAAGGCGCTGGTGGCCGAGGTCTTCGAGCTGCGCCGCAGTTTCGAGTGGCGCGGCCTGGGCGAGGTGCCCTACAGCGCCCTGGCCATCAAGCCGGCCTACCGGGACTTCGATGCCGAGGCCCGCTACGGCATCAGCTACCGTTCGGTGCCCGACAACAAGGCCTGCGAATGCGGCGCCATCCTGCGCGGCGTGAAGAAGCCGGCCGATTGCAAGGTCTTCGGCACCGTGTGCACGCCCGACAACCCCATCGGCTCGTGCATGGTGTCGTCCGAGGGCGCTTGCGCGGCGCATTACACCTATGGTCGGTTCAAGAATGTCGCCATCGCGGTACAGCCGGTGGCCGCTGCCGACGTCTGAACGCCGGGCCGCGTAGCGGCCAGGGGGCGTCGATACCCGCACCGGTAGACCTGTTTCGGCGCCGCCCCGCCAAAGCTTGCCGCACATCAAACGCTTGCCCCGTGGCCTGTCGAAAATGCCGTACTGTGCGGGCTTGTGGAGGCATGTTGCAACCCATCCGGCCCGGCAAGTGAGGGGTTCATCGCCATGACAGGCTCGGATTCGTCTTCGAAGGCATGGTCTGCAGCGGCCCTGGCCCGCCTGACCGCAGCGGCAGCCGCCCTGATACTGGCGTTCCTGGCAGCCCCGGCGGCAGCACAGACTGCGGCGGCGGACAAGCCCGACGTTTCGTCGGAGAAGTGCCTGAGTTGCCACGACGACCCGGAGATGAAGTCCGACGACGGCAAGTCGCTCGCGGTGTCGGCCCTGCACTTCGGCCGCTCGGCACACCGCAAGCTCGATTGCGCCGATTGCCACGATGCGGCGCTCGAAGTCCGGCACCCGCGCAACCCGCTCGGGCCGGTCAAGCCGCAGGTCTGCCAGGACTGCCACGAGGACGAGTTCAAGGCCATTGCCGGCAGCATCCACGGCCGCCGCGCCGCCGGCGACCGCGCCATCAAGGACTGCAACGGCTGCCACGGCAGCCTGCACACGGTCTTCAAGGGAGGCGACCCCGAGTCGCCGCTGTCGGCAGTCAACCAGATCAAGACCTGCGGCAGCTGCCACGAAGACATGATGACCAACTACGAGACCAGCGAGCACGCCCGCGCGCTGCTCAAGGCTGGCCTGGTGGGCAGCGCACCGTCGTGCTCCAGCTGCCACGGCAAGCACGACATCCACCCCAAGACCGAGGCCGCGGCGACGACGAGCCACGCCAAGGTTCCCGAAACCTGCGGCAGCTGCCACAGCGGCGTGCTGAAGGACTTCAACGAGAGCGCGCACAGCGCGGCCATGACGGCCGGGCGCGAGGGGCCGGTGTGCTCGACCTGCCACGAACCGCACGCCGTCAAGAGCCCGGACGCCGCATCGACGCGCCACGAAGTCTCCGACGGTTGCGGCAACTGTCATGAGAAATACTCGACCTCCTTCCGAGGCAGCTTCCACGGCAAAGCCACGGCGCTGGAGAACAAGGCCGCCGCCGCCTGCGCGGACTGCCACACGCCGCACCGCAACTTCGCCACCTCGGACCCGCGTTCGAGCGTACACCCCGACAACCTGGCCAAGACCTGCGGCGCCTGCCATGCGAACGCCAACGCGTCGTTCCTGAGCTTCGACCCGCACGCCGACCCGTCGGATCCGACGCGCAATGCCTACGTCCACTGGCTCTGGCTGGGCATGACCTCGCTGCTGATCGGCGTGTTCGGCTTCTTCGGTCTGCACGGCCTGCTGTGGATGCAGCGCGCGCTGGTCGGCAAGCTGCGCGGCGAATTCAAGTTCGGCCATGGCGGCGACGGCCCCTACGTGCGGCGCTTCAGCGGCATGCAGATGGGGGTGCACATCGCCATCGTGTCGAGCTTCCTGCTGCTGGCGGCCACCGGCCTGCCGCTGAAGTTCGCCCAGGCGCCCTGGGCCCCCGGCCTGATGGGGCTGCTGGGCGGCGCCGAATCGGCCGGCTACCTGCACCGCCTGGCCGGCATCGTGACCTTCGGCTACTTCGTCTGGCACCTCGGCATGCTGGTGCACGGCATGTTCGTGAAGAACGAGAAGGGCTACTTGTGGGGGCCGCGTTCGATGGTGCCGCAGCCCAAGGACCTGTTCGATTTCATCGGCATGATGAAGTACTTCTTCTACCTGGGCCCGCGGCCCAAGTTCGACCGCTTCACCTACTGGGAAAAGTTCGACTACCTGGCGGTGTTCTGGGGAGTGGCCATCATCGGACTCTCGGGCCTGATCCTCTGGTTCCCGACCGCCTTCACGATGGTGCTGCCGGGCTGGGCGCTGAACGCGGCCTACATCGTGCACAGCGACGAGGCGCTGCTGGCCACGGGCTTCATCTTCCTGTTCCACTTCTTCCACACGCACCTGCGACCGGAAGCGTTCCCGATGGATCCGGTGGTCTTTACCGGCTGCATGCCGCTGGAGCGCTTCAAGGACGAACGGCCGCTGGAGTACGAACGCCTGGTCGCCCAGGGCCGGCTCGACGACTACCTGGTGCCGCCGCCGACGGTGGCTCAATTGCGGCGTGCGTACGTCTTCGGCTTCGCGGCCGTGGCGATCGGTGTCACCCTGGCGTTCTTCATCTTCTGGGGGTTGCTCAGCGGCGGCTTCCATTGATGGACGGCACACCCGGCAAGGCCCGGCAGGTGCGGCGCCACCGGGCCGAAGCGGGATCGGCCGCCGACGACGAGGTGTCGACTCGGCGGGCCAGTCAGCCGACCGTGCAGGGTCGACGAAGGCGTCGGTTCCGGTCGGCGAATCGATGTCGCGGCCAGACATGCACTCTTGCGCTAAGTCAATGAGCGACGCGGCGCAGGTACCGTATCCTGCGCCGATTCGATCAGGAAGACGCACTATCGCGGAACCATCGAGACCACCATCCGCCGCGCGAGTCGGGTGGGCGCAGGAGGGACCAGCATGCCCAAACACGTCGTCCGACTCTTGGCCTTGATGGCCGTCGGCCTGGCGCTCGCATTGGTCGCCAGGTGGTACTTCACACCGGATTCGTTCTACGAGTTTGGCCACTACCGCGCCGCTTCCGTCACCGAGAACGCGTCGCTGCAGCCGGTTCACATGACCTCCGCCTATTGCGAGGAATGCCACGACGACCGCTACGGGGAGTGGTCGGCCAGCAGCCACAAGAGCGTGACCTGTGAGAACTGCCACGGCCCCGGCAAAGGTCATCCCAAGGGCGGCAAGAAGAAGCTGCCCATCCATGCCGACACGATTCGGCTGTGCAGCCTTTGCCACGAGACGACTGCGGGGCGGCCCGCCACCCAACCTCAGATCGCTCTTGCCGAGCACGCGCCGGGCGAGCAATGCGCGGGCTGCCACAACCCGCATGCGCCGAAGATCTCGGCCGACGTGAAGCTGGCCGGCAAGGTCGAGGACGGCAGGCGTCTGGCGGCAAAGGCGTGCGCGGAATGCCACGGCGACGCCGGGATCAGCCCCAACGCGACGTGGCCCAGCCTGGCCGGGATGAGCCAGGCCTACCTGGTGAGGATCACGACCGCCTACAAGACCGGCGATCAGCTGGACGTGGCGATGACACCACTGGCGAAGAAGCTGTCGCATCAGGACATCCAGGATGTCTCCGCCTACTACGCGAGCTTGTCCTGCGGCAGCACCGGCGCAGGCACCGGACGTGGCGACGTCGCGGCCGGCCAGTCCCTGGCCAAGAACTGCGCCCGCTGCCACGGCGAGACCGGTATCCCGACGATCCGCTCCTGGCCGCTGATTGCCGGTCAGGCCCCGGGCTATCTCGTGAACGTGCTCAAGGCCTTCCGGGCCGGCCTGCGCAAGGATCCCATGATGGCTACCGCGTCGGGCAGCCTGAGCGACACCGACATCGTCAATCTCGCAGCGTTCTATTCCGCTCAGCAGTGCGAAGCGGCCAAATAGGAGAAGGACAGACCATGACGATCGCCTCTGACCTCGCCTCCGCCGCCCGGCGCCGCTTCCTGAACGGGCTCGGGCTGAGCATCACCTGCACCGGGGCGATCGCCGGCGCGGGAGCGCTCGGCTTCGTTGGCGCGGCGTCCGCCAAGACCGATGCCCCCGCGCCAGGCGGCAAGCTCGATGCCGCTGCGCAAGGCGGTTCGTTCCCAACCAAGGATTACGACTGGACGAAACATCAGTGGGCATTCGGCGTCGACGTCAACAAGTGCATCGGCTGCCTGCGCTGCGTCGAGGCCTGCAAGGCCGAGAACGACGTGCCCCGCAATGCGCATCAGTTCCGTACCTGGGTCGAGCGCTACGTGCACATCGAAGGCGAGGCGTCGATGCGCATCGACAGCCAGCAGGATCCGGTGAACATCGAGGCCTCCGGGTCGCAGAAGGAGTACCGCTTCGCCGACCGCTACAAGGACGCGAAGGTGGACAAGGCTTTCTTCGTACCCAAGCTGTGCAACCAGTGCAGCCATCCGGCGTGCGTGCAGGTGTGTCCCGTCGGCGCGACCTACAAGACCGAAGATGGCGTGGTGCTGGTCGACGACAAGCGGTGCATCGGCTGCCGGTACTGCATCCAGGCCTGCCCTTACGGCGCGCGCACCTTCGACGAGCGCAGGCGTGTTCCGGACAAGTGCACCTGGTGCTATCACCGCATCACCAAGGGGCTGCAGCCTGCCTGTGTCGATTCGTGCCCGACCGGGGCGCGGGTGTTCGGCGACATGCGCGACCGGGAAAGCACGATCAGCCTGTTCGTGCGCAACAACCGGGTCCAGGTCCTCAGGCCCGAATCGGGCAATTCGCCCAACGTCTTCTATGTCGGCCTCGACAAGGAGGTGAGCTGATGGACCCCGTCATTCACTTCGCTCCCTATACCGGGTGGGTGTTTCCGAACGAGACCGTGATCGACTGGACGGTGCTGCTCGCCGTCTATCCGTACCTGACGGGGCTGGTCGCCGGCGCGTTCACCGTTTCGAGCCTCTATCAGGTATTCGGCTTCGAGCGGCTCAAGCCAGTCGCGCACCTCGCGCTATTGACGTCGCTCGCCTGCATGCTGTTCGTGCCGCTGCCGCTGCTGCTGCACCTCGGGCATCCGGAACGGGCCATGAACGCCATGATCACGCCTCACCTCACGTCGGCGATGGCCATGTTCGGCTTCTTCGCGACCTTCTACGTCGTGTTGCTGATGCTCGAGATCTGGTTCGCCTATCGACCCCACATCGTCGAGCAGGCGCAGACGCGCAAGGACCTGCTGGGCAAGGTCTACAAGCTGCTCACGCTCGGCTCGTACGACGTGTCCGAACGTTCTCTGGCACACGATCGCAAGTGGGTCTTCTGGCTGGCGGTGGCCGGCATCCCCGGCGCTCACGGACTTCACGGCTACGTGGGCTTCCTGTTCGGCTCGCTCAAGTCGCGCGAATGGTGGTCCTCCGACCTCATGCCGGTCATCTTCCTGTTCTCCGCGATCATCTCCGGCGTCTCACTGCTGATCGTGATCTACGTCGTGTCGTGCTGGCTGCGCAGGATCGCGGTCGATCTGGCCTGCCTCAAGGGGCTGGCCTACACGGTGTGGGCATTCATCATGGTGGCGCTGGTGCTCGAGGCCCTGGAATTCGTCAACATCGTCTACAAGGGGCGTGAGGGTGTCGACATGATCATGCAGTACGTCACGGGCCCGCTGCTCGTTCCCTATTTCGTCCTGCAATTCGCCGTCGGCGCCATCTTCCCGATGCTGCTGCTGTCGTACATGATCTGGCGCGGCACGACCGGCAAGCCCTTGATCGCTGGCGTGACCCTGAGCGCGTGCCTGGTGATGTTCTCGGTGTTCATGATGCGCTGGAACGTCGTGATCGGTGGCCAGGAGATCTCCAAGACCGGCAAGGGACTGCTGAGTTACCACATGCCATTCCTGGGCCAGGAAGGCGCGCTGGTGGCGATCATCCTGGTGCTTGCGCCGTTCGCGGTCCTGCTGGGCATGGTCAAGCTGTTCCCGCCCTGGGCGGACCACGTGAAACACGCGGCGCCCGCCGCGGCCTGAGGCTTGCAGCGTCCCTCGCGGCAGGGGCGCTGGTGAGTGCGAGTCCGCTGCATGGCCCCCTCTCCCGCCTGGGCGGGAGAGGGTTGGGGTGAGGGTGGGAAGGGCACGCACGACCCTCACCCCAGCCCTCTCCCACAAGTGGGAGAGGGGGCAATGCCCGCGGCGGTTCCCGGTCACAAGTCGGCGGCGCCAAGCGGCGTACAGTTCTCTCCCGCAGGGCGGGAGAGTGGGCAGTTCCTGAACCGCTGATCGAGCTTGCGTCTCAGGCGTCGGGCTGAGCAGCGACCTTCCTGACGCGCCGCCGCAGGCGCGGCGCGACGATGAGTGCCGCGCCGTACATGGCCAGCGCGATGAACAGGGTCGCGGGACGCGAGTGCTGGAAATCCTGAGTCACCAGCTTGAGCCCGATGCCGACGAGCAGGGGATAGACCAGCCAGCCCCACTCGCGGAACCGGGCGTGTCGACCCGCCCACGCGACAAGCAGCGTGATCACCGAGAGCACGCCGGTACTGACCGTTGCGAGCAAGCCCGGGTCGACGCCGCGGCCTGCCAACCCTCCGGCGACAGGCGCGATGTACCCGATCAAGCCGCCACCGGTGGTCCACACCAGGACGATGGCGATGACGAACTTCGTTCCGATCGCCAGTTCCTCGTCGTCCGCCGTCGGCCGCATCGCGGCGAGTCCTGCAGACAGCGCGGTAGCGGCGAACACGACCAGCATGACGGCATCGGGCACCGCCCACTCCCCGTCGGCGCCGGCCACCAGGGTCCGCAGGCCGTAGGCGAGCGAGCCCGAGGCGATACCGGCCGCCACCAGGTAGACCGCGCCGTGAAGCAGCGCGAACAGCCGGCCGGAGCGCGACCACAGACCGGTGGCCAGCACCCCGAACAGCGCCAGCACGGCGCCCAGCCACACCCCCGCGATGGCGATCGAGACGCCGGCCAGCACCAGCACGAGCGCCAGGGTGGTGTAGAAGTGAAAATTCAGTGCGCTGCCTTTGCGCCTGTCGACAAGCGCGACGGCCGCGCCATAACATGCCGCGCCCAGCACCAGGACAGCCACGCCAAGCACGGCGGGAACGGCGCCGGTGGCTCGCATCATGAAGATGGCGCCCCCGAGACTGACGGCCAGCGCGGCCGCGCCCTGCGCGATCTCGAAAGGACTCGCACTGCGGCCGCGCACCAAGGTGCGGATCGCGATGCTGCCCAGGTAGCCAACGAGCAGCAGCGCCAGCAGCAGCATGGCCGCCTGCGGGGTGTCCCGGTGTTCCGGCGCAAACGCGCGCAGTGTCACGCCGGCGACGGCAATGTCCGCAGCCAGCGCCGCCGGCCAGCGGCTGCCCCACCAGTCGATCGTGTAGCTGAGCCACAAGGTCGCCATGCCGAGGGCGATGAGGTAGAGCGCGAACGGTACGACGACGCCCGTCTGGACAAGGATGGCCGCACTGGTCGGCAGCGCCCCGATGACCGTGATCCAGATGCCCGCGCGCAGGCGCCGGCGCCACGCGACGAACAACAGCCCTGCGCTCAAGACCAAGAGGACCATCGCGCTGGTCGGGCCGCTCAGCACCTTGAACCGCGTCGTCGCTTCGACGACGAGCGGAAATGCGATCAAGGCTGCCGCCAGCGCATGGACCACCGCATTCGGTACCTGCCCGCGTCCGCCCGCGCGGTCGCACATGAAGAGCCATGCCGCTGCGTAGGCGAACGCCAGGGAAATGCCGACCGGCACCGCGAGCGTGCCGGCATCGGTCAGCGCACGCAGGAAGAATCCACCGGCAAGAACGAGGAGGAGCCGCCCGATGAGCGAGAGGATGGCAATCGGGTCGTACGGGTCCTTCGTGCGCGAAAGTGCCGGCCGCAGTGCCAGTCCGTCCGCGGTGGGACTCGGCGCGACGGCATCGGCTGCGACGGGACGACCACCGAGTCCCTTCGCTTCAATCGCGTCCAGGCGCTGCTGGAGCGAGGCGACCGTCAACTGGAGATGTTCGACGGCAGACTCGAGACGAGTGGTCCGATCATCCAAGACGTCCCCCTCAAAGACACGAAGTCCGTAACTCCCCGGTGCCAACCAGTATGACGGGCCGACGAAGTGGCCGAGGATAAGCCGAGCGTTCGCGTCGGCCAATGCGGCGGAGTGACCTGTCTTTGCGCTTCGTCAATGTCCGACGCGGTCTGGCAGCCTTGGCGATCGGTATCGTGCTGCCGGTGTTCATCCTCCGGGCGCTGGTCAGCGGCGGCATGCATTGATGGCACACTTCGCAGACGGACGCGGGCGCAGTGCCCGCACGAGGAGCAAACAACGATGATGCGCAACTTCATCTCGGTCGTCACCCGGCATTGGATCAGCCTCGTCGGCGCCATCATCGCGCTCGTGGCAGTGGTCCTGATGCTCACCTTGGTGGGCATACAGATGACCGGCTTCCGGGGGGGCGCCTACCTCGGCATCCTGACCTACATGCTGCTGCCGATGGTGTTCGCCATCGGCCTCGTGCTGATTCCGGTCGGCGTCATGCGCAAGCGCAAGCTCGACGCCGCTTCGGCGGCACTTCACGAGGCGCAAGCGCCCGGGCTGCCCATCATCGACCTCAACAACGAGCACACGCGGGGCGTCGTGCTCGCCAGCGTGGTGATCGGTCTGCTCAGCCTGGTGTTGCTGGCCGGCGCCACCTACAAGGGCGTCCACGAGATGGAGTCGGTGGCGTTCTGCGGCACCGTCTGCCACACCGTGATGGAGCCCGAGCACACGGCTTTCCAGCGCTCGCCACACAGCAAGATCACCTGCGCCGACTGTCACATCGGAGCGGGCGCCGACTGGTTCGTCAAGTCCAAGATCTCGGGCTCGTGGCAGATGATCTCGGTGGCGCTCAACCTCTACCCCACACCGGTCACCAGCCCGGTGCACGACCTGCGCCCAGCACGCGACACCTGCGAGCAGTGCCACTGGCCGACCAAGCACGTCGGCGACAAGCTGCAGGTGAAGACGAAGTTTGCCGACGACGAGACCAATACCGAGTCCAAGACCGTGCTGGTGATGAAGGTCGGCGGCCAGCAGGGCAGCGCCTCCACCGGCATCCACTGGCACGTGGACCGCGGCGTGGAAATCCGCTACCTGACTGACCCGACGCGCCAGAACGTCTACGACATCGAGATGACCACCCCCGCCGGCAAGAAGGTCTTCAAGACCGAAGCCGCGCCGGAAGGTCCCACCGAGTGGCGCACGATGGATTGCGTGGACTGCCACAACCGGCCTGCACACGTCTTCTACCCGGCCGACAAGGAGCTCAACAGCGCAATGGATGACGGCCGCATCGACAAGACCCTGCCCTTCATCAAGCGCGAAGGTCTGCGCGTGCTGCAGGAAGGCAAGTACGCGTCGAAGGAAGAAGCGCGGGCCGGCATCGCGCGCGAGGTCGAAGGCTTCTACAAGACCAGCTACGCCGACGTGGCCACGGCCAAGGCAGCGCAGATCAAGGCGGCAGGGGATGCCTTGGGTGACATCTATTCGTGGAACGTGTTCCCGAAGATGAAGGTCACCTGGGGCACGCACAAGAACAACCTGGGACACAGTGAAGAAGCCCCGGGTTGCTTCCGCTGCCACGACAAGAAGCACACGACTGCAGACGGCGCCAGGATCGGTGCCAACTGCAAGACCTGCCACGCGGTGCTGGCCGACGAGGAAGAGGACCCGGAAATCCTGAAGACGTTGCGGCCCTGACGTCAAGGTGGCGTGTCCGGCGCACCGCCGGGAGCGCCGTGACCTGTGAGCGCCCGCGCCGGGCGCTCTTTCGTTTGCGGCCGGCTGGGCCGGGAATCCGACGATGATCGCGCCATGAACACCGTACGCAAGGACTACATCCGTCCCGTCGACTTCAAGCACGGCGTCGTCGACATGTCGCACGGCGGCGGCGGCCGCGCCATGGCGCAGCTCATCGACGAGCTCTTCCAGCGCGCCTTCGACAACGAGTGGCTGCGCCAGGCCAACGACCAGGCGGCCTTCAGCGTGCCGCCCGGGCGCCTGGTGATGGCCACCGACAGCCACGTCGTCTCGCCGCTGTTCTTTCCCGGCGGCGACATCGGTTGCCTGTCGGTGCACGGCACCGTCAACGACGTGGCGATGGCCGGTGCGGTGCCGCTGTACCTGGCCGCCAGTTTCATCCTCGAGGAAGGTTTTCCCCTGGCCGACCTGAAGCGCATCGTCGAGTCGATGGCGACGGCGTCGCGCGAGGCCGGCGTGCCTGTCGTCACCGGCGACACCAAGGTGGTGGAAAGGGGCAAGGGCGACGGCGTCTTCATCACCACCACCGGCGTCGGCGTGGTCCCGCCGGGCGTGCACATCTCGGGCGACCGCGCACGACCGGGCGACCGCATCCTGGTCAGCGGCACCGTCGGCGACCACGGCGTGGCCATCATGTCGCTGCGCGAGAACCTCAGCTTCGAAACCACCATCTGCAGCGACACCGCAGCTCTGCATGGCCTGGTG
>JACZKT010000043.1 GCA_014859905.1 Rubrivivax sp. | reverse complement strand
ACAAGGCGCGCCGGGCCGCCTTGCTGGGTGCAATTGCTCGCGTGAGTTTCGACTCAGGCTTGCCGACGCCCGCTTCCCGGCGGCTGACCTCTGCCGACGCTCAATGCCCGCTTCGGGACCTGCAATCCGGCGAGTTGGAGTTCCGCTCTGGGTCGAGGGCTGGTCCTCGCTGATTCGATCACGTCGCCCTGAACCTGTCGGTCACACTGGACCGCCATGAAGCTGCCGGCCACCAACACCGCGTCCCGCCCAGGAGCCGCCCGTCGATGCCGCGCCCAAGAGCCGACATTTGCCGGGTCTTGGCGATCCCCTTGGACCGGTCGTATTGGTCAGCGGGAAGTCGCCTATGCGCCGCATCGCCGGCACTGAAGATGCAGCGCTCTGAGGCAGGATGCCGCCAGCTGACCCGGTTGGAAGTCGTGCTTCCACTCACAGCCCCCCGGCCAAGCCCTGCAGACCGCTCCAGACGCCAGACCGACCACGCTGACAGGAGAGGTTCCACGTGTGGGTGTGGGGTACCGTCTGCGTCGCTCCGACACCCACCGGCCAGGCTTGTGGCGGCGCCATCTTGCTAATGCTTGCGCTTTCCCGGCGTTGCGGAAGGCGGGGCACCCACCTCGGGCTGTCGACCCGCCACCAGGCGAAGATAGAGCGCTTGGGCAGCGACCGAGAGCCCCTTGTCGCGTCTTCTGATGAGGAAGATGGAGCGCCGCAGCCCGGGCCATCGCAGCGGCCGGGTCTCGATGTCCGGATGCTGGAAGTGAAACAGCGTCAGGGCGGGCACGACACTGATGCCCAGACCGGCCTTGACCATGCCCATGACCGTGGCCAGTTGATCGACTTCCATGACGGTGCGCATCTGCAGCGGCAAGGTGGCCGCATCGAGGTACTGGCGCACGCTGCTGTTGCGTGACAAGTGAATGAAGTCGAACGGAAGCAGGTCCCGCGGCTTGGGGTTGGGCCGATCCAGCAGCGGATGACCGCGTCGAGCGACCAGAAAGAAGTCATCGGTCTGGAAGGGGTCGGCGCGGAGTTCGGGTGTGTCCACGCGCGTGGCAGCGATGGCGATGTCGGCGCGACCGGATCGAACATGATCGATGCAGTTCTCGGATAGCACGTCGTACACCGCCAGTTCGATGTCCGGGAACTCCGTGTGAAAAGCGGCCAGCACATCGGGCAGCCAGCCCGCAGCCAGGGACGGTAGCAGCGCCACGGCAACTCGCCCGCGCTTGAGGTCGACGCGCTGGCGCACGTTTGCAAGCGTCGCCTCCATCTCGGCGATCACCCGTTGCGCTCCGCCGTGGAACTCGCGCCCCTCGACCGTGAGATCAACGTGGCGCGTGCTGCGATCGAACAGCCGCACGCCGACCTCCGTCTCCAGGGTGCGGATCAAGGCGCTGAAGGCCGGCTGCGACAGGTGGGACGCGGCGGCGGCCCTCGTGAAGCTCCTGAACTCGGCGAGGTGCAGGAATGCGCGCAACTGGTGGGCCGAGAACCTCACTCTACTCAGTTGCCCCATGGATCAATGAATTTGAAGTTTCGATTTCACAGCATAGCGGAACTTCCCTAGGCTTCGCTTCGAACTCATGACCATCCAGCGGGTTCGCAGACTCTGAACGAAGGAGAGCACTCTTGTCCCCGTCAACCGCCACCCGGTCGAGCGAAGTCCTGCGCATCGGCGCCGGCGCCGGCTTCTCGGGCGACCGCACCGACGCCACCTTGCCGGTCGTCGATGCGCTCATCGATGCGGGCGGCCCGGCCGTGCTGATCTTCGAGACGCTGGCCGAGCGCACGCTGGCCCTTGCCCAACTGGCCCGGCGGCAGGATCCATCGGCAGGCTACGAGCCGCTGCTGGGCGAACTGCTCGGACCCGTGTTGGCGCGCTGCCTAGCGCACGGTGTGCGCATCGTCAGCAACTTCGGAGCGGCCAACCCCGCAGGTGCCGCACGGCGAATACTGGCCATGGCCGCCGAGCACGGCCTTCGCAAGCCACGAATCGCCGTGGTGCTTGGCGACGATCTGCTGACTGACGACAAGGATTCGTGGAGCGCGTGCTTGGCCGACCGTCAGGTCGTCAGCGCCAACGCCTACCTGGGCGCGGGAGCCATTGCCGACGCCTTGCGCGACGGCGCCGACATCGTGGTTTGCGGCCGTGTCGCGGACCCGTCGCTCGCCCTGGGGCCGGCCCTCGCGCACTTCGGCTGGTCGATGACCGATTGGGACCGTCTGGCCGGCGCCACAATGGCCGGGCACCTGCTGGAGTGCGGCGCGCAGGTTTGCGGCGGCTACTACGCCGACCCGGGCTTCAAGGAGGTGCCAGACCTCGCGAACATCGGCTTCCCGATTGCGGAAATCAGCGCCGATAGCAGCTGCGTCATCGGCAAGGCCCCCGGTACCGGCGGACTGATCGACGCGCACAGCGTGAAGGAGCAACTGCTTTACGAGATCCACGACCCCGAGGCCTATGTCACACCCGATGTCGTCGCGGACATCGGCGCGGCCAGCATCACCGAGCTGGGACCCGACCGCGTGCGCCTGTCCGGCGTTCGCGGGCATGCCCGGCCGAGCGAGCTGAAAGTCAACGTCTGCTACGAAAGCGGGTGGCTCGCCGAGGGCGAGATCTCCTATGCGGGCGCGCGGGCCGAGGCCAGGGCCCGGCTGGCGGCGGACATCCTGCGCGAGCGCCTGGCCGGGCTTGGGCCGATGCGCGTCGACCTCATAGGCGTCCTCAGCGTCTTCGCAGACGACGGCGGCGCGGCCCTGTCGTCGCTTCACCCCGGGCACGCGCGCGACGTGCGGCTTCGGGTGGCACTGAGCCACCAGGACCGCTCGGCAGCGGAGCGTCTGACCCGCGAAGTCACCGCCCTCTATACCTGTGGTCCCGCAGGCGGCGGCGGCGTGCGCACCGGCCTGCGACCGCGCCTGGGCTTGTCCAGCCGCACCGTTGCGCGCGCAAGCGTCCGCATGCGGCATGCCTTCATCGAGGAGTGACACCCATGACCACCGTGCCTCTATACCGGGCGGCCCACGGCCGAACCGGAGACAAGGGCGATCGGAGCAACATCAGCGTCATCGCCTGGACTCCGCCGCTCTGGGACCTGCTCGTGGAACAGGTCACCGAGTCGGCGGTGGCTGAGCATTTCGCCAGCCGGCGCCCCGCGGCCGTTCGCCGTTACCTGCTGCCGCAGCTGCACGCAATGAACTTCGTGCTCGATGGTGTGCTGGACGGCGGCGTCAACAGCGCCCTGAACCTCGACAGCCATGGCAAGGCACTGTCCTTCCTGCTGCTCGACTTGCCGATCCAGGTGCCGGATCACATGACCCGGCTGCTGGTCGGCCGCAACGATGAACCTGCCGATCAACCCTGACGGCGCCTCGTCGCCACTCACTTCAGCAGCCCTGCGGCTGTCCATTCCAAGGAGACACATGATGCAAGAGACCACTTCCAAGCTGCGCCGGAACATTCTGGTAGCCGCGGCCGTAACGGCATGCCTGGCCCTAAGCCCGCTGGCTGCCCAGGCGCAGAACAAGAAGCTGCTGATCGGCACGACGTCCTCGTCGTCCAGCCACTACGGCTACTTCGTCGCTGTTTCCCAGTTGGTCAACAAGCAGGTCGCGGGCGTGGACACGTCCGTGGTCGAGACCGGCGCGACGATGGACAACCTTCGCCGAATGGCCCGCAAGCAGGTCGACTTCGCCCTCGTGACGACGAACGTGATTCACCACGCGAACGCAGGCACTGGTGACTTTGCGGGCAAGCCCGAAAACAGTCGCTTGCTGTGGATCTATTCGATCGCGCCGCAGAACGCCATCGTCCGTAAGGATGCCGACATCACCAGCCTGGACAAGCTCAAGGGCCGGAAATTCAACACCGGCCTGAAGGGTTCGGCGACGGAGAAGACGACCGACGCGGTGTTCGTGCACCTGGGCATCCAACCCGACGTGGTGCGAGGCTCCACGGGTGAAATCGTCGACGCGGTCAAAGACAACCGTGCGGTCGGCTACGTGAAGTCAGGCGCCGGCATGAAGCTCGACGCGTCGTCGCGCGAGATCGCGACGTTCACCCCGATCCGCATCCTCGGCCTGACGAAGGAGCAACAGGCCAAGGTCGAGAAGGCCATGCCCGAGTTGTCCATGGTCGAGGTGGCGGCGGACAGCGCAGCGGGCACGCCGGCGTACACGACCTGGGGCTTCGGCGTCGGAGCCGCCGCGGCGGCGGAGATGGAGGAGGAAACGGCGTACCGGATCGTCAAGGCTGTCTGCGAGGACAAGACCGTCCAGGCTGCCGCCTTCGCCGACGTGGCGGGCGTCGACATCGCCGAGACGACGCTGAAGTACGCCTCCTCGCCGCTGCACCCCGGGGCGATCCGGTACTTCAAGGAAAGAGGCCTGAACGTGCCTGCGCGCCTGGTCGGGCGTTGAGCCCGGCGGGGACAGCGTCATGGACAGCTTTCGATCGCGGTCCGCCACAGCGCTGACCCTGCTGCTCAGCCTTTTCGTGCTGGGCACTGCGGTGTTCGGTGCACGCGAGGCGCTCGTGCAGCGATCGATCTTCCTGGCGATGGTGGTGGCCATCGCCTTCCTGCGCTATCCCTCGCTGAAGGACACGCGATGGCGGCCCCTGGGCATCGTGCTCGACGCCGTGCTCGGCCTGGTGGCCTGCGCCAGCTGCATCTGGGTGACGTTCCACGCCGACACCATCATGAACAGCCTGCCCACGGCCTTCGTGCTTGAGATCGGCATGGCCGCCGTGCTGGTCGTGACCATCCTGGAGTTGTCGCGCCGTGCCATCGGCCTGATCTTCCCGGCCATGGTGCTCGTGGGGCTTGCCTATGCGCTGCTGGGCCAGTACATCCCCGGCCCGCTGGGCCACCGGGGATTCGACATCTACTTCGTCACCGAAACGCTGCTGATGAGCGACGTGGGGCTCTGGGGCTCGCTGCTGGGCGTGGCGGCGACGATCATCGCCGTGTTCTCGCTGTTCGGCGCCTTCCTGCTGCATTCGGGCGGCGGCTCCACCTTCATGGACCTGGCCCTTCGGGTCAGTGGTCGCTCCACCGGCGGCGCGGCCAAGATCGCCACCATCGCCTCGGGGCTGTTCGGCATGGTCAGCGGCAGCGCGGTCGGCAATGTCGCGACGACGGGCGCGTTCACCATTCCCCTGATGAAGCGCCTGGGCTACCCGGCGGCGTTGGCTGGCGCGGTCGAGGCCGTGGCTTCTACAGGCGGCCAGCTCGCGCCGCCGATCATGGGTGCGGCGGCGTTCATCATGGCCGAGATCATCGGCAGCGACTACCTAGCCATCGCCATCGCCGCTGCGCTGCCGGCGGCCCTGTTCTACTGGGGCGTGTTCGCAACCGTGCACGTGACGGCCCACGAGGAGCGGCTCGGACAGGTGCCCGAGGATCAGATCCCGCCGTGGCGTGACATCCTGCGCGTCGACCGTCTCGCGTCCATCGTGCTGTCGATCGGCGGGCTGGTGATCGGCATCCTGCGCGGCGCTTCACTGCAAACCGCGGCGTTCTATGGCATCGTCGGCGCCGTGATCGGCATGTTCATCGCGGCGGCTGCAGTGCACCTGCAGCAGCAGTCGCCAGGCGTGTCGGATCGACAGCCGCAGGACCGCGCAAGCCAACTCAAGGCGATCGGACGACAGTTCCGCACGGCGCTGGATGAAGGCGCGACGGGCCTGATCATCGTCGGCATCCTGCTCGCCGGCGCACAGATCCTGGTGTCGATGATCAACCTGACCGGCGTCGGCGTGACCCTGTCGTCGATGATCGTCGGCGACGGCGGCGCGCCGGTGCTGGTGATAGGGCTGGTCGTCGCGGTGGTATGCATGATCATGGGCATGGGCATACCCACGACCGCAGCCTATGTGCTTGTAGCCGCCACGCTCGCTCCCGCGTTGATCAAGATCGGCGTCAGCCCGATCGCCGCCCACATGTTCGTCTTCTACTACGCCACCCTGTCGGTCATCACTCCGCCGGTGTGTGTCGGCGTCTTCGTCGCTGCGGGCCTGGCAGGAGAACACTGGACTGCGGTGGCGCGCCGGGCCGTGATGCTGGGCGCCGTGACCTACGTGATTCCGTTCCTGTTCCTGCTGTACCCGGACATGCTGAATCCGGGCATGAACGCTGGCTATCTGGAGTCGGCCCTCAGCGGCGCGGTGTTCGTGGCGGCTTTCGCCTACCTGTTTGGTGGGGCACGCCTCAGCGCATGGAGGCTACTTGACACCGCGGCATGGCTGGCCGTCGCCATCCTCGCGACCATTCCGAGCCTGCCCGGTCTGGCCGCGTCCATGGCTAGCCTGGTCGCGCTCATCTGGCTACGGCGGCGTCGCGAGACAAAGCAAGCCGTCGTTCTGCACACCGCGGTCGCCAGCGGCAAGTGAGTGGGGGACAGCCGGCGGCAGCCGGCGTACTGCGGGCCAGCGCCGTGTGACTGAGGCGCTGACGGGCTGACACGATCGAACGAAGCAATGCGCTTCGGCAGCCATGTCGCTGCCGGTCCAACTTCAGGGGCACAGCGGCCGCAGCCTCGAACGGCTACAGCCAGCCTTGAAGGAACATTCGACGTGCGGTGGCAACCGCTCGAATCTGACCGGTGCCGCTCGCTCACGAATGACCGGTCTTCGCGGCTTCGAGCAGCAGCTTCGGGTCGCAGGAGCCGTCATCCCGCCCGTGATGTCACCGGCGCCTGGATGACCGCCATCTTTCAGCCTGATTAGCGACGATGTTCAGCAACCCGAATCCCACGCCCTGGCAACGGCGGCGCAGCCACCATCGCGCGGACCAGGCTGCCCAGGATGGCGCGCAGGTCGTACCGGCGGTTGAAGCGGAACTGCACCTCGGCGAGGTAGCGGTGGGCGTACTTGGCGAACTTCACCGAGTGGTAGGTGCCGCTCAGCGCCGTCTTGATGTTGCTGATGAGCGTGTTGACGCAACGGAACTGCTCCAGCTCGACGCTGGCCTTGCCGCCGCCGGTGACGGTGCGATCGTGGCAGGCGCCCAAGCTGGCGGCCACTTCGAAGCAGCCCAGGCCGTCGGAGACCACGGTCAGCGGCAGCACGGTACTGCTGGCGAAGAAGTCCTCCAGCGACTGTTTGGTGAACGGCCGCGGCGACAAGCAGGCCAAGTGTGGCCGCCCGTCCTCCGTGGTCTGCACTGCGGCCACGAACGGCACCTTGTTCTCCGAGCCGCGCCCGGTCTTGCCGCCGCTGCGCTGTCCGCCCAGGTAGGCATCGTCGACTTCCACCCTGCCGGTGAGCTGGCGATCCGCCTCGACCAGCCTCATCGCCTCCAGCAGCTTGTGCTTGACGAGCCAGGCGGTGCGGTAGCACACCCCGATCTGGCGCTTGAGCTCCAGCGCCGCGACGTTGTTCTTGGACTGGGTCAGGAACTGCATCGCCAGAAACCAACGCGTCAGCGGCAGCTTGGTGGAGCCGAAGACCGTCCCGCTGGTCACGCTGCACTGATGCTGGCAGCCGGCGCACTGGTAGTACAGACGGCCCTGGCGACGGAACGTCGTGCGCGACTCCGTCACGCCGCAGGCCGGACACACGAAGCCCGACGGCCAGCGCGCCGCGACAAGCGCCTGCTCGCATTGCTCTTCGGTACCGTAGCGGTCCAGGAACTCCGGCATCGACAGACCCTTCTGGAACTGAACTCGGTTCATCGGCATGGCGCACCTCCTGTTCGGATGCGCCCATCTTCTACGGTCAGTAGCTCATAGCGTGAGCTTGCTGAACATCGTCGCTAATCAGGT
>JACZKT010000361.1 GCA_014859905.1 Rubrivivax sp. | reverse complement strand
CCGCTGGCGTGCGGGTTGCCGCCTCCGGCCGCGGCGGCCGATGGCGACCCGGCGCTCGGCACGCCGGGCGACCCCGTCCACGCATAGCCGGCCAGCGCGAGCACGACCACGAAGGACAGCAGTCCGGCGGTCATGGCTCGGGACGGCCGGGCAGTCACCCCGTCGGCGGCTGCGTTGGCCTCGGCGGCTCCCGCTTCGGGGGCAGCCAGCACGGCCTGGAGGATTTCACGCTCGAGCTGTGCCTTGCCGGACTCGTAGGCCTTGCGGCCGACGCTGCCCTTGTCATGCTGTGTCTTGAGCTGCTGCAGCCGCTGGCGCAGCGCCTGGATGTCTTTGTTCATCTCTTGGGGTCGAGCGGCCGCGCGGCCGCTGCGATATCTTCGGGTTCTTCGGGGTCGAAGTGCTCGTTGCCGAGCCGGCTGCGGCGTCGCAGCACCAGCACCAAGGTCGCCAATCCCACCACCATCAGCACTGCGGGACCGAACCAGAGCAGGAAAGTGGTGCCCTTGACCGGCGGCCGGTAGAGGACGAAGTCGCCGTAGCGTGCGGTCATGTAGTCGATGATCTGCCGCTCGCTCTGACCGCTGCGCAGCATGTCGCGCACCTGGTTGCGCAGGTCCACCGCAAGCTCGGCATTGGAGTCGGCAATGGTCTGGTTCTGGCACACCAGGCAGCGCAACTCGGCGGAGATGCGCAGCATCTGCTTTTCCAGCTCGGGCTCGGCCGCCGTGAGCGGAGCGTCCACGGCGTGCACGGCCCCGGCCAGGCACAGAGCCAGCAGGGCAAGAAGGAACTTATGCATTGAGCTGTTTCAACAGGGGTTCGATGCGGTCGCGCAGCACTTCGGGGGTCACGGGGCCGATCTGCTTGAAGCGAATCACACCCTGCTTGTCGATGATGAAGGTCTCGGGCACGCCATAGACGCCGAAATCGATGCCCACGCGCCCGTCGGCGTCGAACAACGACGCCGCATAGGGGTTGCCGAAGCGGGCCAGCCAGGCCAGGCCGTCGTTGCGCTTGTCCTTGTAGTTCAGCCCGTACAGCGGCACCGTGCTGCGGCGAGCGAAGTCGACCAGCAGCGGGTGTTCCTCGCGGCAGGCCGCGCACCAGGAGGCCCAGACGTTGAGGATCCAGACCTGGCCCTGCAGGTCGGCCTGCGTGACCTTGACCGCCGGGTCGTCCAGCCGCGCCAGCTCGAAGGCCGGCACCGGCTTGCCGATCAGCGGCGAGGGCACCTCGCGCGGATTCAGGTTCAGGCCCACCGCCAGGAAGCCCAGCAACACGGCGAACAGCGCCAGCGGGAGCAGGTACTGCCAACGCTTCATGCCGTGGCCTCCATGGTGCGCGCGGCGGCCTGCTCGCGGCGCGCCAGCCGGTAGCGGCGGTCGCTGGCGGCCAGCAGTCCGCCCAGGGCCATGATCACGCAGCCGCCCCAGATCCAGGCCACGAAGGGCTTGTAGTAGACGCGCACCACCCACGCGCCCTTGTCGTCGGGCTGGCCCAGCGACACGTACAGGTCACGCGTCAGGCGGCTGTGGATGGCGGCCTCGGTCATGGGGTTGTTCTGCACTCGGTAGACGCGCTTTTCGGGGTGCATGGTCACCACCGGGCGGTCGCCCTGCGTGACCTCGATCGTCCCGCGCGCGGCCACGTAGTTGGGGCCGTCGACGTCGCGCACGCCGCGGAAGGTGAAGGTGTAGCCGGCGACTTCGGTCGTGTCGCCGACCTGCATGGTGACGTCACGCTCGATCTGGAACGTGTTCACCATCGTGACGCCGATGATGAACGCCGCCACGCCCAGGTGCGCCAACATCATGCCGACCGTCGCGCGCGGCAACTGCCGCAACCGGTGCGTGATGCTGCTGCGCATGCCACCGGCCGGCCGCACGCGCTCCCACAGGTCCGTAGCCAACGTGGCGACGATCCAGAAGGCCATCGCCAGACCCAGGCTGGCCATCCAGGAGACCCTGCCGGCGGTCCAGCCCGCGCCCACCGCCGCCAGCAGCGTCACCACGGCGGCCCAGCGCAGCCGGCGTGCCAGGTCGGGCACCGAGGCCTCCTTCCAGCGTGCCAACGGGCCGACGCCCATCAGGAACACCAGCGGCGCCATCAGCGGCACGAAGACGGTGTCGAAGTACGGCGGGCCGACCGAGATCTTGCCCATGCCGAGCGCGTCGAGCAGCAGCGGGTACAGCGTGCCCAGCAGCACGGCGCCCATCGCCACCACCAGCAGCACGTTGTTGGCGAGCAGGAAGCTTTCGCGCGACACCGGCGCGAAGCGCGTGCCCAGGCCGACCGTCGGTGCGCGCCAGGCGAACAGGGCCAGCGAGGCGCCGATGACCACGGTGAGGAAGGCCAGGATGAACAGCCCGCGTGCCGGGTCGGTGGCGAACGCATGCACCGACGACAGCACGCCCGAACGCACGAGGAAGGTGCCCAGCAACGACAGCGAGAAGGCCGAGATCGCCAGCAGCACCGTCCACGACTTGAAGGCGCCGCGCTTCTCCGTCACGGCCAGCGAATGGATCAAGGCCGTGCCCACCAGCCAGGGCATGAAGGAGGCGTTCTCCACCGGGTCCCAGAACCACCAGCCGCCCCAGCCCAGTTCGTAATAGGCCCACCAGCTGCCCAGCGCGATGCCCAGCGTCAGGAAGATCCAGGCGGCGGTGGTCCAGGGCCGGGTCCAGCGCGCCCATTGCGCGTCGAGGTTGCCGCCGATGAGGGCCGCGATGGCAAAGGCAAAGGCCACCGCAAAGCCCACGTAACCCATGTAGAGCAGGGGCGGGTGGAAGATCATGCCCGGGTCCTGCAGCAGCGGGTTGAGGTCGCGGCCGTCGACGGCGGCGGGCACCAGGCGGTCGAAGGGGTTGGAGGTGAGCAGCGTGAACAGCATGAATCCGACCAGAGTGAGCGACATCACCGCCAGTACGCGCGCCGCCATCGCCATCGGCAGGCTGCGGCTGAACATCGCCACGGCGCCCATCCAGCCGCACTGCATCAGCAGCCACAACAGCATCGAACCCTCGTGCCCGCCCCACACCGCCGCGACGCGGAACTCCAGCGGCAACGCGCTGTTCGAATTCGACGCCACGTAGTGCACCGAGAAGTCGTGCTGCACGAAGGCGATGACCAGGCAGGCGAAGGACAGCGCCACCAGCACGAACAGCACGCCGGTGGCCGGCCGCGCCATCGCCATCCAGTCGGCGCGGCCGCGGTGGGCGCCGACCAGCGGTACGACGCCCAGCGCCAGTGAGACCCCCAGCGCCAGCCAGAGCAGGAAGTGGCCGACTTCCGGGATCATTTGCCCGGCTCCTTGACGAGTGAATCGGCCAGCTTGCCGGTTCCGTGCTGGGCCTGCTTCAGGGCGTCCGCAGCCTCGGGCGGCATGTAGTTCTCGTCGTGCTTGGCCAGCACCTCGCGGGCCACGAACACGCCGTCCTGCAACTGCCCCTGCGCGACCACGCCCTTGCCTTCCTTGAACAGGTCGGGGAGGATGCCCTGGTAGCGCACGGGCACGGTGGCGGCGGTGTCGGTGACGACGAACTGCACCTGCGTGCCGTCGACCTTGACCGACCCTTCCTCGACCAGGCCGCCGACGCGGAAGGTGCGCCCGCTGGGCGCCTCGTGGGCCGCGACCTGGCTGGGGGAATAGAAGAACACCAGGTTGCTCTGGAAGGCGTTCAGCACCAGGGCGACGATGACGCCCACGGTGGCCACCAGACCGCCCAGCAGGGCAAAACGCTTGTGACGTGGTTTCATGATTCAGCCTCGTTTTCAGGATTCATGCGCGCCGCATCCCGCAGCGAGCGGCGGTGCCGGCGGTGCACCAACCAGGGCTCCAAGGTCATCAGCAGCGCCGCAGCGGCGTACGAGCCCCACACATACAGGCCGTAGCCGCCCATTTCGAAGAACGCCGAAGCGCTGCCCCAGTTCATGGATGCATTCTCCCCCGCGTGAGTTCCGCCACCCAGCCAGCGTGGGCTTCGCGCTCGATGATGATGGCGCGCGTGCGCATGAACACCGCGGCGAAGGCATAGGCCCAGAAGGCGAAGGTCATGATCAACATCGCCGTGAGCATGGTGGCGGCCATCTTGGGCGCTGCCGTCATGCTGACAGTGGCGCCCTGGTGCAGCGTATTCCACCACTTCACCGAGAAGTAGATGATCGGCACGTTGACGCTGCCCACCAGGGCCAGCAGCGCGCCGGCCTGGTCGGCACGGCGCACGTCGTCGATGGCGTTGACGAGGGCGATGTAACCGAGGTAGAGGAAGAGCAGGATCAGCTCGCTGGTCAGACGTGCGTCCCACACCCACCAGGCGCCCCAGGTCGGTTTGCCCCAGAAGGCGCCGGTCCACAGTGCCAGGAAGGTGAACATGGCCCCGGTGGGTGCGATGGCACGTGCCACCATGGACGCCAGCCGCGCGTTGAAGGCCCAGCCGATGGCGGCCCAGAAGGCCATCACCAGGTACAGCACCATCGACATCCAGGCCGCCGGCACGTGGATGAAGATGATGCGGTAGGACTCGCCCTGCGTGGCATCGGTGGGGGCGACGAAGAAGCCGATGTACAGCCCGGCCGCCGTCAGCGCGACCGTCGCCGCCCACAACCACGGCACCAGCCAGCCGGACAGACGGTAGAAGCGCGACGGCGCGGCAAAGGTATACAGGCGCAGCGGCGGGGAATTCACTCAGGAGCCCTCATTCTGTGGAGATGCGCAGTGCCGCAGCCGTGGCCAGCGGCGCCCCCAGCGCGGTGGCCAGCAGCAGTGCACCGAGCAAGGAGAAGTGCCCGGCCGCCGAAAGACCGGCCTCGACGTTGCTCACCGCGCCGGCGCCGAAGATCAGCGCCGGCGTCGTCAGCGGCAGCACGATCAGGATCAGCAGCATGCCGCCGCTGCGCAGGCCGAGCGTCAGCGCCGCACCCAGCGCGCCGAGCAGGCTGAGGATGGGTGTGCCCAGCAGCAGTCCGGCCACCAGCGCCGCCAGTGCCGGCGCCGACATGCCGAACAGCAAACCCACCAGTGGCGTGGCCACGATCAGCGGCAAGCCGGTCAACAGCCAGTGGGCCGCCGACTTGGCCGCCGCCACCGCGATAGCCGGCTGCGGTGCGAGCAGCATCTGTTCCAGCGAGCCATCGGCCAGATCGCCGGCAAACAAGGTCCCCACGGAAAGCATGGACGCCAGCAGCGCGCAGACCCAGACGATGCCCGGTGCGATGTCGCGCAGCATCTGCGGCTCCGGCCCCACGCCCAAGGGGAACAGGCTCAAGGCAACGATGAAGAACACCACCGGCAACAGCGAGTCGATGCGCCGCCGCGAGGCCAGCTTGAGGTCGCGCAGCAGCACGACTAGAAAGAGATCCCTCATGCGATGCCATGGCGGTCGAGGTCGAAGACCCGCGGCACCGGGTCGAGCAGGCTCGGTGTCTGGTGGCTGGTCAGCAGTGTGGCGCCGCCGCGCGCGGCGTGTTCGCCGAGCAGGCCGTTGAGGGCGGTGATGCCGTCGGCGTCCAGCGCATCGAAGGGCTCGTCCAGCAGCCACAGATCGGCGTGCATGGACAGGGCCAGCCGCGCCAGCGCGACGCGGCGGCGCTGGCCCTGGCTGAGCGTGCGTACGGGCGCGTGGCGGCTGCCGCGTACGCCCAGCCTTTGCAGCGCCTGTGCCAGGGTCTCGTCGTCGGGCCGGTCGCCGCGCGTGCGGGCCAGGAAACGCAAGGCCTCGAGGGCCGTGAGGTCGTCCTTGAGCGCATTCTGGTGGCCGATGTAAACCAGGCTGCGCCGTCCTGCCGCCGCGGCCTGTCGCTGCGGCACCCCGCCCACCCTGACCTCGCCGGCCATCGGCGTGGCCAGGCCGGCCAGCAGGCGCAGCAGGCTGGTCTTGC
>JACZKT010000360.1 GCA_014859905.1 Rubrivivax sp. | reverse complement strand
CGAAGCCAAGTACCAGGCGCTGGCGGGCCGGCTTGACGAGGCAACGCTGAGGTTGTGGGTGGCTACCGAGGCACGCAGCATCGGGCGGGGCGGAGTCAGCGTGGTGGCCAAGGCGGCAGGAGTGTCTCGGACAACCGTGTATGCGGGGCTGGCCGAACTTGATCGAGGCGGGGAGCGGCACTTCTTGCCGCCGCCTGACAAGGTCCGCGTGCGTGCTCAAGGTGGTGGCCGCAAGACACGGGTCAGCACGGACCCCACGTTGCTGCGGGACCTGGACGCACTGGTCGAGCCGACCGCCCGTGGCGATCCCATGTCGGCGCTGCGCTGGACCTGCAAGAGCACGACGCGTCTGGCGCAGGAGTTGAACCGCCAGGGCCACCAGGTCAGTCAACGCACGGTGTGCGACCTGCTGGCCCAGATGCACTACAGCCTGCAGTCGGTGCGCAAGACCCGCGAGGGCGCCCAACACCCGGACCGCGATGCGCAGTTCGAGCACATCGCGCGGCGTGCCAGGGAGTTTCAGGATCGCGGCCAGCCCGTGATCTCGGTGGACACCAAGAAGAAGGAGCTGGTGGGGGACTTCAAGAATGCCGGGCGGGAGTGGCATCCCCAGGGGCGGCCGCCGACGGTGCGAGTGCACGACTTCCAGGACGACGAACTGGGCAAGGCGATTCCCTACGGCTTGTACGACCTCGGCGCCAACGCCGGCTGGGACAGTGTCGGCGTCGATCACGACACGCCTGAGTTCGCCGTCGAATCGATCTACTGCTGGTGGCGCCAGATGGGTCGCAAGACCTATCCCGAGGCAGGCGACCTGCTCGTCACCGCAGACGGCGGCGGCAGCAATGGATCGCGCACCCGGTTGTGGAAAGTGGCCCTGCAGCGCATGGCCGATGCCACGGGCCTGAAGATCGGTGTGTGCCACCTCCCGCCGGGCACCAGCAAATGGAACAAGATCGAGCACCGCATGTTCTGCCACATCACCCGCAACTGGCGCGGCCGGCCGCTCGAGAGCCTAGAGGTTGTGGTCAACCTGATTGCAAGCACGACCACCACCCCGAAGGGACTGCGAGTGCGTGCGGCGCTAGACACCGAGGAGTACCCGACGGGGATCAAAGTCGATGGCGCCACAATGGCCTCCCTGCACTTGATTCCCGACGAGTTTCACGGTGAATGGAACTACGCAATCATCCCGGCCGAATCGGGTCGAATCAGCAAGCAACCCCGAACGCTCCGCGTCAGGTTGTAAAAGTAATTCTTTGACAGGGACTAGCTGCGGCTTCCTGTCGCTGTTCCAGCAGGAGCTGGCGGCTGCGGTCAACGTGCCGGTCGCGACGTCATCGATGATGCAGGTGCCGTGGGTCCAAGTCACCTTGCCGCCGGGCAGGCGGGTCGGGCTGGTCACGGTTAGCCGCTCGACGCTGACGCCGCAGCACCTGGCGGCGGCCGGCGTGCCGCTCGACGCGCCTGTGGTCGGCACCGAGAACGGCCGCGAATTCTTCCAGGTACCTCTATGAGCTGCGCAAGGCGATCGAAGTGGCGGCCGTAAGGCTTGCCATCCGCCGCGCGAAGGGCGAAGACATCGACGAGCTGCTCGCCTTCCTGGACAGCACAGGTCCGGATCCAGGCGGCCGCTCAGTCGTTGAACTGGTGCGGTTGGACGAGACCTTTCATGAGCGCCTGCTCGGGATGTTCGGCAACGTCGAGATGCTCCGCGTTTTGGCGAACGTCAATGCGCGCATCCGCTTCGTGCGCTGGATCGACATGGACCGCGGCGATCGCACGAGCACCCAGGTGGAGCACCGGCAGGCCCTCGTCGGCTTGAAGCAGCGCGACGAGACCGCGTGCGTCGAGGTGCTGGAAAAGCACATCGACCGAAGGCTCGATCAGATCACCTCGGCGTTGAAGGAAGGCTACGCGCAGATCTACATGCCGCGCGCAGCAGTTCCGATTCCATGAACGGCCGGTCCGCACCGTCATATTCCCAGAGAGGAGCCGCCATGCCCGACGTGCCACGGGGGTCGGCAGCAACACATTTGCTTCGCTCACCGGGTGTCGTAGCGCGATGGAACACTCTTGCTTCGCAACCGGCCGAAAGCCTTGCTGCGTGCAGGCTTACGGCCGATGGGGCCAATCGGCAAAGACGGAGTTTCACTTTTGCCGTCACGTTCGGAACACTTTTGCTTTCCTCTACGGTAGCCGAGCGCGCTGTGACGTCTTCGCGGGTTGTACCAGCCCTCGATGTAGCTGAAGAGCGCAAGCCGCGCTTCGGTCTTGGTCTGGAAGATGCGTCGCTCGATCAGCTCGGACTCGACGCTTGCGAAGAAGCTCTCGGTCATCGCGTTGGAGCGAGCAGTCAACTGCGCCGCATGGTGACATTGAGCGCCGACCTTTCCGGGTGACGCACCCGCATCATCCCCTCTTCGGTCAAGAGTTTGAACTTGTCGAGCGTGGCCAGAACTGGCGTGAGGACAGGGCCTGGTTCCATGACGGCGCCGGGCATGCGCGCTCCTGATCGGCGGCTCGTTCGATCCGACGGCCTTCAGCGTCGCTCAGGTGTAATCGTCCGACCAATGCCGTCGATGACGGCATTGGTCGGACGATTACAGAACTCCAGCGGCGGCAAGGCCAGCCTGGGCCGCATCACCAAGCGCGGCGACGACTATCTGCGCACGCTGCTCATTCAGGGGGACAAGTCGGCCGTGATGAGTGCGGACAAGCGAGACGACCCGACATCGCGCTGGCTGCAGCAACTCGTGGCCCGCGTGGGCTGGCAGAAAGCCTGTGTGGCCATGGCCAACAAGAACGCCCGCATCCTGTGGGCGGTGATGACGCGCGAGCAGGGCTTCGACGCCCGACACGTCAGCGTCAAGCCGCCAGGCAAGTGCCGCCAGCCGGCCAGCGCGCGCCAGCCCCAGACCTGCGCGGCCTGAACGCCACCCCCAACCGCTCAACCCATCGACCCCGACCCCGTAGCCTCATTCCCCGTGGACGTGCTCTCGAAGATGCATTGACAGGTCAGACCGGCAGCCGGCGAACTCGACTAACCCTGCGTGGCGGCGATCGTGCCCAACCCCGTGGAGCGAATGGAGCCCGGTTGAGCGGTTCGTATCTGGGTCCGCACCGGCAGGTGCAACAAGACCGTTTGTAGATGTGCAGTCTGTTCTCTGTCGCGCCGCACCTTCGTAGCCAACCACGCCGGGATCGAGCTATTCAACTCTGCAGCCAATACCAACAGCCGCTGGTCAAGGAGAAAACAGCCGAACAGCCAAAGAACCTCTTGACTCGCAGGGAAGTCCCTGTAAAGGGTTAGGCCTTGCATTGGGAGCGCGGGAACTTACCATGTGCTGGCTCCCGAGCCTATGTCGGTGTGGCCAACTTGAGCCCGACGATGCCCGCCACGATGAGCCCTAAGCTAAACAGGCGGCCCGCGTTGGCAGACTCGCCAAAGAGGATGATTCCAAGTATGGCCGTTCCGACCGCGCCCACCCCCACCCAGATGGCGTACGAGGTTCCGACGGGCAGCGCCTTCATGGCTATGCCAAGCAGCACGACACTCGTCGTCATCGCGGCCAAGGTGAGCACGCTCGGCCAGACTTTGGTAAAGCCTTCCGTGTACTTCAGTCCGATGGCCCAGCCGACCTCAAGCAGCCCCGCGATAAGCAGTAGAACCCACGCCATAACCTCGCTCCCGGATCCAGAGATTCGGCATTGTCTCAACCAGGGGCCATGTCCCCTGGTGTTGCGCGGCAACCACCCATGCACGGTGTCGACTTGCGAGGGGCCTAACGTTCGAGCTAAGCGGGCGCCAACGGCGGGACGCCAGGCCCGGGCCGGTGAAAATGTACCGCGTACCGCCAGGCCGGGCCTGGTGGCCTGCCGTTGACGCTCCGCCTGGTCGTGTCCCCGCGCGTGGTGTAAGTCCACAGCCCAGAAGCGCTGAGATGCGCGCTACTCAGCGTGCCACTGCGGACAGCCGAGTGGGAACAGTATCGCTGAGGGTCTGCAGGCCCTCAAGCTGTTGGCGCCGACCGAAAACTGAGCCACTTTTCCGGGTAGTGCCGACCCAAAACTGAGCCAGGTGAACAACCTACCCTGCTGCATTTTTGTGCAGCAGAGGACAAGGAGTGATCACCATGGACATGATTGGCAGGATCCGGCGTTTGCATAGCCGGAAGAAGAAGTCGGAGCGCGAGATCTCGCGCATGACGGGGCTGTCGCGCAACACGGTTGCGAAGTGGCTGCACGGTGCGGTCGATGGCCCGCCGAAGTACCGGCGCAGCGAGCAGCCGGGCAAGCTCACCGTATTCCACGAGGCGCTCAAGCAGGCACTGAAGGCCGACGCCCGGCGGCCCAAGCACGAGCGGCGTACGGCCAAGGCGCTCTACGCCGAGATCAAGGCGACCGGCTACGGCGGTGGCTACACCCGTGTGACCGACTTCATTCGGGCATGGCGCCAGGGTGAGGGCCAAGGGGCTGCGGTCAATGCCTTCATCCCGCTGGTCTTCGAGCTGGGCGAGGCGTACCAGTTCGACTGGAGCGAGGAAGGCCTGGTGGTAGGCGGCATCTACTACCGGGCGCAGGTCTCGCACATGAAGCTGTGCGCCTCGCGTGCGTTCTGGCTGGTGGCCTACCCGAGCCAGGGTCACGAGATGCTGTTCGATGCCCACACCCGCAGCTTCGCCGCCCTGGGCGGGGTGGCCAGGCGCGGCATCTACGACAACATGAAGACCGCTGTCGACAAGGTCAAAAAGGGCAAGGGTCGCATCGTCAACGAGCGCTTCGCGACCATGTGCGCGCACTACCTGGTCGACCCAGACTTCTGCAACGTGGCCAGCGGCTGGGAGAAGGGGGTCGTCGAGAAGAACGTGCAGGACAGCCGCCGGCGCATCTGGATCGACGCTGCCAAGGTCAAGTTCGGCAGCTTCACCGAACTCAACGTCTGGCTGGCTGATCGGTGCCGGGCTCTGTGGGAGGAGGTCCGCCACCCCGAGCACGAGCAGTTCAGTGTGGCCGAGGTGCTGGAGCACGAGCGGGCGCACCTGATGCCCATGCCCACGCCGTTCGACCGCTACGTCGAGAAGCCAGCGCGGGTGTCGCGCACCTGCTTGGTGTCGGTGGCGCGCAACCGCTACTCGGTGCCGTGCGAGTTGTACGGACAGATGGTCAGCACGCTGTCGCCGCCGGACGAATACTCCCCATTTCCGCCGGTTGAATATTCCCCAGTTTGATCTTTGAGCGCAGCCGGGCCGAGGCCCGGCTGCGCTCGGCGCCTGGCCCCGAGCATCGTCGTCCTTGAGCGGCGACATGCGGAGGGCGGGTGGTCAATCTGAAGGGATGGAT
>JACZKT010000359.1 GCA_014859905.1 Rubrivivax sp. | reverse complement strand
GCCCTGCGAAGTGGTGCCGCGCCGCCCCGGCGACGTGGCCGCCTGCTGGGCCGACCCGAAGCGGGCGCAGGGACTGCTGGGCTGGCGCGCCGTGCACGACCTGGCGCGCATGTGCGCCGACAGCTGGCGCTGGCAATCGATGAACCCGCGGGGGTACGACGCATGAACGACATCCAGGTGCAGCCGGTGATCATGGCCGGAGGCTCGGGCACGCGGCTGTGGCCGCTGTCCAGGGCCGGCTTCCCGAAGCAGTTCCTGGTGCTGTCGGGCCACACCAGCCTGTTCCAGCAGGCCGCGGCGCGGCTGCATGGGCTGGCCGGCCTGGGCTTCGAGCTGCGTCCGACGCTGGTGGTGGGCAACGAGGGACACCGCTTCCTGGTGCTCGACCAGTTGCGCGAGATCAGCAACGAGCCGGCCGCGGTGCTGCTGGAGCCGGTGGGCCGCAATACCGCGCCGGCGGTGACGCTGGCCGCGCTGCAGGCGGTCGACAGCGGCGCCGACCCGGTGCTGGTGGTGACCCCCGCCGACCAGACGGTGACCGACGATGCGGCCTTCACCGCCGCGCTCGCGCGTGCCGTGCGCGCGGCGGCCGAGGGCGCCATCGTGATCCTCGGCGTCACCCCCGACCGCCCGGAAACCGGCTACGGCTACATCCGCGCCGAGGGCCCGCGCGTGGCGCAGTTCGTCGAAAAGCCCAGCCTTGCCACGGCCGAGCAGTACCTGGCCAGCGGCGGCTACTACTGGAACGCTGGCATGTTCGTGCTGCGCGCGTCGGCCTGGCTGGCCGCCCTCGAGCGTTTCCGGCCCGACATCCTGCTGGCCTGCCGCGCCGCCTGGGCCGCACGCAGCAGCGACGCCAGCTTCGTGCGCCCCGGCAAGGCCGAATTCGCCGCCGTGCCCGGCGAATCGGTGGACTACGCGGTGATGGAGCAGTGCCCCGGCGTGCTCGACATCCGCATGGAGCCGCTGGCTGCCGGCTGGAACGACCTCGGCGCCTGGGAGGCGGTGTGGCAGGTGGCGCCGAAAGACGCGCACGGCAACGCGTCGACGGGCGACGCCATCGTCAACGACAGCCACAACACGCTGGTGCACGCCACCAGCCGCCTGGTCAGCGTGGTGGGTGTCGACGACCTGGTCGTCGTCGAGACCCCCGACGCCGTGCTGGTGGCGCGCCGCGAGAAGAGCCAGGACGTGAAGGACATCGTGGCGCAGCTGGGCCGCGAGCAGCGCGGCGAACAGGTGCTGCACCGGCTGGTGCACCGCCCCTGGGGCTGGTACGACAGCATCGACCAGGGCCCGCGCCACCAGGTCAAGCGCATCATGGTCAAGCCCGGTGCCAGCTTGAGCCTGCAGATGCACCACCATCGCGCCGAGCACTGGATCGTCGTCAAGGGCACGGCCGAGGTGACGGTGGGCGAGCAGGTCATCCTGCTGGCCGAGAACCAGAGCACCTACATCCCGCTGGGCTCCAGGCACCGCCTGCGCAACCCGGGCAAGGTGCCGCTGGAGATCATCGAGGTGCAGTCGGGCAGCTACCTCGGCGAAGACGATATCGTGCGCTTCGAAGACACCTATGGCCGATCATGAGGCCCCCAGGCTTGTCCCTTCGGGCCTTCGCCGACGGGCGCCAGAGTCGCCCGTCCTTCGTGCCGTCCAAGTCCGCGCAGGCGGACTTGGAGCCGCGGCCCTCAGCCCCCCAGGGGGGCTCCTGCAGCGGCCGGGCGAAGCCGGTTCCGCGCAGGGCCTTGGCCAAACCAAACCACTGACACTATGACCATACTCGTCACCGGCGGCGCCGGTTTCATCGGCAGCAACTTCGTCCTCGACTGGCTGGCGCAGAGCGACGAGCCGGTGGTCAACCTCGACGCCCTCACCTACGCCGGCAACCTTCAGAACCTGGCTGCGCTGCAGGGCGATGCGCGGCATATCTTCGTGCACGGCGACATCGGCGACCGCGCCCTGCTCGAGAGCCTGCTGGCCGAACACCGGCCGCGCGCGGTGCTGCACTTCGCGGCAGAGAGCCATGTCGACCGCAGCATCCACGGCCCGGCGGCCTTCATCAAGACCAACATCGAGGGCACCTTCACACTGCTGGAGGCCGCACGCGGCTACTGGAATGCGCTGCAGGGCGACGACCGGGCAGCCTTCCGCTTCCACCACGTCAGCACCGACGAGGTCTACGGCAGCCTGGCGCCCGATGCACCGGCCTTCACCGAAACCCATCCCTATGAGCCCAACAGCCCGTACAGCGCCAGCAAGGCCGCCAGCGACCACCTGGTGCGGGCCTGGCACCACACCTACGGCTTGCCGGTGCTCACCACCAACTGCAGCAACAACTACGGGCCCTATCACTTCCCGGAGAAGCTGATCCCGCTGATGATCGTCAACGCGCTGGCGGGCAAGCCGCTGCCGATCTACGGCGACGGCATGCAGGTGCGCGACTGGCTCTACGTGGGCGACCACTGCAGCGCCATCCGCACCGTGCTGGCGCGCGGCCGCGTCGGCGAGGTCTACAACATCGGCGGCTGGAACGAGATGCCCAACCGCGACATCGTGCACGCCGTCTGCGCGCTGCTCGACGAATTGCGGCCCAGCGCCGAAGGCCCCTACGCGCGCCTCATCACGCACGTCAAGGACCGGCCCGGCCACGACCGCCGCTATGCCATCGACGCGCGCAAGATCGAGCGCGAACTCGGCTGGCGCCCGGCCGAGACCTTCGCAAGCGGCATCCGCAAGACCGTGCTGTGGTACCTGGACCATGCCGAGTGGGTGGCCAACGTGCAAAGCGGCGGCTACCGCGACTGGCTGGCCACGAACTACACAGCGCGTTGACCATGAAGATCCTGCTGCTGGGATGCAAGGGCCAGGTCGGCTGGGAGTTGCAGCGTTCGCTGGCGCCGCTGGGAGAACTGGTGGCCTGCGATTTCGACACACCGGGTGAACTGAAGGCCGACTTCGCCGACGTCGCCTCTCTGGCCGCGCTGGTGCGGCGCGTGCAGCCGCAGCTGATCGTCAACTCGGCGGCGCACACCGCCGTCGACAAGGCCGAGAGCGAGCCCGACCTGGCACGTGCCATCAACGCCACCGCGCCGGGTCTCGTCGCGCGCGAAGCCGCCGCCATGGGCGCGCTGCTGGTGCACTACAGCACCGACTATGTCTTCGACGGCAGCGGCGACACGCCGCGCAGCGAAGACGCGCCCACCGGGCCCCTGAGCGTCTACGGCCGCACCAAGCTCGAAGGCGAGGAACTCATCCGTGCCAGCGGCTGCCGCCACCTCATCCTGCGCACGAGCTGGGTCTATGCCGCACGCGGCGGCAACTTCGCGCGCACCATGCTGCGCCTGGCCGCCGAACGCGAAACGCTGAATGTCATCAGCGACCAGGTCGGTGCGCCCACCGGCGCCGAGGGACTGGCCGACGTGACCGCGCACGCCGTGCAGCGCGTGCGCGCCGAGCCGGCGCTGGCCGGCAGCTACCACTGCGTGGCCGGCGGCGCGACGAGCTGGTTCGACTACGCACGCTTCGTCGTCGAATGGGCGCGTGCCAACGGCCAGCCGGTCCGTGTCGCGCCCGATGCCATCCACCCCATTCCCACCAGCGCTTACCCGACACCGGCACGGCGCCCGCTCAATTCGCGGCTGGCCACGCACAAGCTGCAGCAGGCCTTCGGGCTGACGCTGCCGCACTGGCAGACCGGGGTCGAGCGCATGCTCATCGAAACACTGAAATGTTGACCCCCAGGCTTGTCGCTGCGCGCCTTCGCCACCCCCCGAGGGGGCTCGGCCCGCCTTGGGGCGGCCCGGCGACGGGCCGGCGCTGAATTGAAGGACGACCATGAAACGCAAAGGCATCATCCTCGCCGGCGGCTCCGGCACGCGGCTGCACCCGGCCACGCTGGCACTGAGCAAGCAGTTGCTGCCGGTGTACGACAAGCCGATGATCTACTACCCCTTGAGCGCGCTCATGCTCGCCGGCATGCGCGAAGTGCTGGTGATCAGCACGCCGCAGGACACACCGCGCTTCCAGGCGCTGCTCGGCGACGGCAGCCGCTGGGGCATGCAGCTCAGCTACTGCGTGCAGCCCAGCCCCGACGGCCTGGCGCAGGCCTTCATCCTGGGCCGCGACTTCGTCGGCGGCGGCCCCAGCGCGCTGGTGCTGGGCGACAACATCTTCTACGGCCACGACTTCGCGCAGCTGCTCGCGCGCGCCCACGGCCGCGACACCGGCGCCAGCGTGTTCGCCTACCATGTGCAGGATCCTGAACGTTATGGCGTGGTCGCCTTCGACGACCACAGGCGCGCCCTGAGCATCGAGGAAAAACCCAAGGCGCCGACGAGCAACTACGCGGTGACGGGCCTGTACTTCTACGACGAGCAGGTGTGCGAGATCGCTGCCGGCATCAAGCCCAGCGCGCGCGGCGAACTCGAGATCACCGAGGTCAATGCCCAGTACCTGCGGCAGGGCCGGCTCAACGTCGAGATCATGGGCCGCGGCTACGCCTGGCTGGACACCGGCACCCACGACAGCCTGCTCGAGGCCGGCCAGTTCATCGCCACCATCGAAAAGCGCCAGGGCCTGAAGGTGGCCTGCCCGGAGGAGATCGCCTACCGCGCCGGCTGGATCGGCGCCGGGCAGCTGGAGGCGCTGGCGGCCCCGATGCTGAAGAACAGCTACGGCCAGTACCTGATGCAGGTGCTGCGCGAGCGAGCGTTCTGATGAAGCTGGTTGCGACGGGCCTGCCTGGTGTCGTGGTCGTCGAACCCGCCGTCTTTGCCGACGACCGCGGCTGGTTCATGGAAAGCTTCAACGAGGCGCGATTCGAAACTGCACTGGCCGCGATGGGCCTGCCCGTGCCGCGCCGCTTCGTGCAGGACAACCATTCGTGCAGCAAGGCCGGCGTGCTGCGCGGGCTGCATTACCAGTTGCCGCCGCACGCGCAGGGCAAGCTGGTGCGCGTGGTGCAGGGAGCGGCCTACGACGTGGCGGTGGACATCCGACCCGGCTCGCCCACCTTCGGGCGCTGGGAGGGCGTCGAACTGAGTGCCGCCAACCGGCGACAGCTGTGGATACCCGAGGGCTTTGCGCACGGCTTCCTGGCGCTGCAGGACGAGACGCACTTTCTCTACAAGACCACCGACATCTACGCCCGCGACTGCGAACGCAGCATCTGCTGGGACGACCCGGCGATCGGCATCACCTGGCCGCTGCCGCCGGGCCTGGGCGCGCCGCCGGTGGCGCCCAAGGATGCCGCAGCGCCGCTGCTGGCGGCGGCCGACTTGCCGTAAGAGAACGC
>JACZKT010000358.1 GCA_014859905.1 Rubrivivax sp. | reverse complement strand
GCATCGGCACTGCTCGACCGCGGCGAAGTGCGCGCGGTGCTCGTGCTGCCCGAGCGCTTCCAGGACGACCTCGCCCTGGGCCGCCAGACCGAGGTGCAGTTGCTCGTCGACACCGCGCAGGCCAACCAGGGCTTTCTCGTCGCCAGCTATGCCGCCCGCATCGGCGCCGAGTTCGGCGCCGAATGGGCGCAGCGCACGATGCTGCGCGAGGGCGTCGATCCGACGCGGCTGCCCGAGCTGCGCGCCGAGGTCCGTTATGCCTACAACGCCAGCCTGAACGAGGTCTGGTTCAACACGGTGTCCGAATGGCTGACGATGCTCACCATCGCCGCCATCGTGCTGCCCGCCGCGGCGCTGGTGCGCGAGCGCGAGCGCGGCACCATCGAGCAACTGCTGGTGGCGCCGCTGGCGCCGCTGCAGGTGGTGCTGAGCAAGGTGCTGGCGATGGTGCTGGTGATGCTTGCCGGTACCGCGGTGGCGGTGCTGGGCGTGATGCACGTCGGCTACGGGGTGCCGCTACGCGGCAGCGTGGCGTTGTTCTTCGCGATGGTGGCGCTGTTCACGATGGCCTGCGCGGGTGTGGGCGTCGTCGCCGCGGGCTACGCGCGCAACTCCGGGCAGATGGGCTTGATCGTGATCCTGGTCGTGGTGCCGATGGTGATGCTCTCGGGCACCTGGAACATGGTCGAGAGCATGCCCGGCTGGCTGCAGTGGTTGACCGAGTTCTCGCCGCTGCGCCACTTCATCGTGCTCGCCTACGGCATCCTGATCCGCGGTGCCGGGCTCGACGTGCTGTGGCCGGCGCTGCTGAAGATGCTGGCCCTGGGCGCCGGTCTGTTCGCGATCGGCGTGCTGCGCTTTCGCCGGCAGTTCCGCTGAGGCGGTGGCGCGCCGGCGGCCGCTTCGGCACGCCCTGACTGCAGCAACGGCGGCCGAGTCCGATATGCAAGCCCATCGTGTTCGCTCACCGGGCGGGGCGCCTTCAGCCAGATCGTTCAGTTCGCGGACATTACTCACATTGACGCAAGACGCCACGCGATGTAATGTGCAGCGGCCAATGATCACCAATCCTCGACACCTGATCCTGAACCTGCTGCTGGGTGCCGGCGGCGACGCGCTATCGGCAAGCCAGGCGGTGGCCTCATGCGCCCTGTTCGGCGTGCGCGAGAACAGCGCCCGCGTTGCGCTGGCACGCCTGGCGGCGGCCGGACTGATCGAGGCCGCCGGCCGTGGCGCCTACGCGCTCGGGCCCAAGGCCGCTTGCCTGGCTGCCGACGTTGCTTCGTGGCGGGGTGTCGAACAGCGGGTGTGCGTCTGGAACGGGGGCTGGATCGCGGTGCATGTCGGCGCCCTCGGGCGCAGCCATCGGGCCGTATTGCGAACGCGCGATCGCGCGCTGGACTTGCTGGGCCTGCGCGAGCTCGAGCGTGGAC
>JACZKT010000357.1 GCA_014859905.1 Rubrivivax sp. | reverse complement strand
CGACCGCCGCTGCGGCCAGCCGGGCCAGCGGCGTTCGGTTGTACTCGCGGCCCCAGGCGCGGGCGACCGCGCCCGATGCCACCAGCGCGGCCGCCGCGGCGTCGGTCAGCGCCGAGCTGTTGCCGCCGGTCTGCACGCCGTCCTTGAACACCGTGCGCAGCTTGGCCAGCACCTCGGGTGGCGTCGGACGCGGATGCGTGTCGCGGTCGGCACTGCTGGCCTTGCCCGCCAGGCGGATGCCGCGCGGCTTGTAGCCGGGCAGCTCGAAGGTCTCGTTCGTCACCGCCACGATCTCGCCGTCGAACCAGCCGGCTTGCTGCGCCGCCACGGCGCGCGCAAACGAACTCGCGGCAAAGGCGTCCACCTGCTCGCGCGTGATGCCGTACTTCAGCGCCAGGTTCTCGGCGGTCCGGATCATCGACACCGCGGCCGGGTCGTTGAGCGCTTCCCACAGGTAGTCCTTGAAGGCGACGGGTGCGCCGAGGCGGAAGCCGCCGCGGTGATCGAAGGCGGCGATCGGGTTGCGCGTCATGCTCTCGGTGCCCACCACCAGCGCCAGGCTCGCGCAGCCCAGCATGATCTGTTCGCCGGCCTGGCGGAAGACCTCGAAGCCGGTGCCGCAGATGCGCTGCGCGTTGAGCGCCGGCACCTCGTGCGGTACGCCGGCATACAGGCCGATGTGGCGCGCGACGTAGAACTGGTCGAAGCCGCCCGGCGCCATGTTGCCGGTGACCACCGAATCCACCGCGGCCGGTGCCACGCCGGAGCGCGCCAGCACGGCGCGTGCCGCCTTGATGCCCAGGTCGATGGGGTTGGCGTCGGCAAAGGCACCCTGGTAGTCGACCATCGGCGTGCGCATGCCGTCGAGGATGAAGACGTCGTCGAAGTTGTTGAACATGGTCATTCCAGGCTCATGGCTTGCCGACCTTGGCGGCGCGCTTGTCCAGGAAGTCGCGCACGCGCTCCTTGGCCGCGTCGTCGCCCTGCGCGATGGACGAGATCAGCGACTCCATGAACAGACCGTCGCTGGCCGGGAGGCCGGCGATGCGCGGCAGCGCCTGCGTGATGGCGTAGTTGGACAACGGTGCATTGCCGGCGATGCGCGTGGCCAGGTCCAGCGCGCGCGCCAGGCCGGCACCGTCCTCGACGCGGTAGTTGCTGATGCCGAAGTCCTGCCCTTCGTCGGCATCGAAGACGCGGCCGGTGAGCATCATGTCGGTCATGCGCGCGACGCCGATCAGGCGGCTGATGCGCACCGAGCCGCCGCCGCCGACGAAGATGCCGCGCGTGCCTTCGGGCAGGGCGTAGAAGGTGCTGGCCTCGGCCACGCGCAGGTGGGCCGACGCCGCCAGTTCCAGCCCGCCGCCCACCACCGCGCCGTGCAGCACCGCGATCACCGGTACCGGGCCGTACTGGATGGCGTCGAAGCAGGCGTGCCAGGCGCGTGAGTGCAGCATGCCTTCGGTGACGTTGCGCTCGCTCACTTCGCTCAGGTCCAGGCCGGCGCAGAAGTGTTCGCCTTCGCCGCTGAGCACCGCCGCGCGAACGCCCTGGGGCAGATGGATGAAGGCGGTGTGCAGCTGCGCCAGCAACTCGTCGCTGATCGAGTTGCGCTTGGCCGGCCGGTTCAGGCGCACGTGCAGCACGGCGCCGGCCTGCTCCAGCCGCAGCAGGTGCAGCGTGGCCAGCGCGGGTGGCGCATCGGCCAGGGGTGTGAACGCAAGGCTCATGGGTGGGCTTCCTGCAGGCGGCGGTCAGGGCCTGATGACACGGGGATCGGCCGGCGTGGCGTACAGCGCCTGGACCTCGGCGGCGCGCCGCGCCAGCACCAGGCGCTGGTTGACGTAGCCCTTGTCGGTGATCTCGCCGGCGGCGGCGCTGGGTGCATCGGGCAGCAGCAGGGCGCGCACGGGTGTCTGCGAGGAACCGGCGCCTTCGTCCCTGAGGGCACGCAGGCCTTCGCGCAGGTGGCCGGCCATCTCGTCGTGCGGCACGGCGCGGCCGGCTTCGGTGAGGAACACCAGCGCGCCGATCTCGCTGCGGTCGTGCCCGGTGATGACGACGTCCTGCGCATACGGCGCCAGGGCCGACACCACCTTGATGCGCAGCGTGCCCACGCTGACCCAGGTGCCGCTGGTGAGCTTGAAGTCCTCGGCCACGCGGCCGTTGAAGACCACGCCCTGCAGCGCATCGTCTTCGTCCAGCAGGTGGCCCGCGTCGCCGATGCAGTAGTAGCCGTCTTCGTCGAACGCGGCGCGCGTGGCTTCGTCGTTGTCGCGGTAGCCGGGGAAGACGTTGTCGCCGCGCACGCGCATCTCCAGCTTGTCGCCGTTGGGCGTGAACTTGAGGCTCACGCCCGGCATCGGCAGGCCGATGACGCCGGGGCGGTCGAGCTTCCAGCTGGCGAAGGTCACGGCCGGCGCGGTCTCGGTGCTGCCCCAGGAGGTGGTCATCCACAGCGGATCGGTGCGCACGCGCGCCGCCACCGCCTCCAGCCGCTGCCAGGTCGACACCGGCATGCCGGCACCGGCATAGAACAGCATGCGCAGGCGGCCGAAGAAGCGGCGCGCGAGTGCGTCGTCGCGCTCCAGCGTGGGCAGCATCATCTCGTAGCCCCGCGGCACGTTGAAGTACACGGTGGGCTGCACCACGCGCAGGTGCGCGATGGTCCTGTCGATGGCGCCGGGCAGCGGCCGCCCGTCGTCGATGTACAGCGTGCCGCCGCTCCTGAGCACCAGGTTCACGTTGTGGTTGCCGCCAAAGGTGTGGCTCCAGGGCAGCCAGTCCAGCAGCACCGGCTTCTCGGCGTCGAGGAAGCGCAGCGTCTGTGCCAGCATCTGCTGGTTGGCGCACAGCATGCGGTGGGTGTTGATCACCACCTTCGGCTGGCCGGTGCTGCCGCTGGTCAGCAGGTACTTGGCGTGCGTGTCGGGCGTGACGGCGCCGTAGGCCTGCATCACGGCCGCCGTCTCGCGGCTCGCGGCCAGGCGGGCGTAGGGCAGCGCCCGCGGCCGGCGTTCGGCACCGCTGCTGTAGACCTCCACCGCGCCGAGGCCGGCGTCCGCCAGCGCCGGGCCGTAGACGGCGGCATCGGAGGCATAGACGAGAGCAGGGTCCAGTGTCTGCAGGATGCCGTGGATGCGGCTGTAGTCGTCCTGCGCCAGCCGGCAATAGCCGCTGCTGATGGTGCACACGGCGCGGCCGATGTGCATGCCGGCCAGCACCAGTACCAGGTGGTCGAGCGCGTTGTCCGACAGGATCGCAATGGGCTTGCTGGCGGGCAGGTCCAGGTCCAGCAGGCCCTGCGCCACGGCGCCCACCTGCCGGCGCAGCTCGCCCCAGCTCAGGCGGCGCCACTCGCCGGCCCGGCCCGGGCCCGCGGGCTCGGCGAAGGCCAGGGCGTCGGGCGTCTCACGCGCCCAGTGCTCCAGCCATGCACCGACGCAGCGCGCATACGGCTGCAGCGGCTCGGGCGAATTCAGCACGAAGCCGCCGCCCGGCAGCGGGGTCTTCACGGTCTGCCGCGGTGCCAGCATGTGCGGGTTGTCGAAGAAGCGGCTCGACATGCGTGTCTCCGTCTCGTCCATACACATGTGTATGTGTTTGGGTTCGGATGGTAGGCGGCGCCGGCCTGCCCTGCATCGGGGTTTGCCCGCGGCACCATACAGCAGTGCATGGCATCATGATCGCGTGTTCCCGCATCGCCGCCGCCGATGAGTTCACCCACCGCCCGCACCGCTCCCCGCAAGCGCCGCCGCGCCGCCGCTGCGCCCGCAGC
>JACZKT010000356.1 GCA_014859905.1 Rubrivivax sp. | reverse complement strand
GCGGCGGCCGCCGATGCCGACCCGGCGCCGGCCGCCGCCTTGCCGCGTGAATACGAGACGGTCACCACCTGGGAGCGCTTCGACCACTGGCTGGCGCGCCTGCAAGCGGCGGCGCTGGTGGCGATCGACACCGAGACCGACTCGCTCGACCCGATGCGCGCGCGCATCGTCGGCATCTCGTTCGCGGTGGAGCCCGGCCGTGCGGCCTATGTGCCGCTGGCGCACGACTACCCCGGTGCGCCCGAGCAGCTGCCGCTGCAGGAGGTGCTGGCGCGGCTGCGGCCCTGGCTCGAAGACCCGTCGCGTGCCAAGCTGGGCCAGAACATCAAGTACGACGCCCATGTGCTGGCCAACGCCGGCATCGCGGTGCGCGGCTACGCCCACGACACCATGCTGCAGAGCTACGTGCTCGAAGCGCACCGCTCGCATGGCCTGGCGGCGCTGGCCGAGCGACACCTGGGCCGCAAGGGCTTGAGCTACGAAGACCTGTGCGGCAAGGGCGCCAACCAGATCCCGTTCGCGCAGGTGGACCTGGCGCGTGCCACCGAATACTCGGGCGAGGACAGCGAGATGACGCTGCACGTGCACCAGGCGCTGTGGCCGCGCATCGAAACCGATGCCGGGCTGCGCTATGTGTACCAGCAGATCGAGATGCCGGTGTCGGTGATCCTGCAGCGCATCGAACGCCATGGCGTGCTGATCGACGCCGCCGTGCTGGCGCGGCAAAGCCAGCAACTCGCCGAACGCATGGTGGCACTGGAGCAGGAGGCCTATGCCATTGCCGGCCAGCCCTTCAACCTGGGCAGCCCCAAGCAGATCGGCGAGATCCTGTTCGGCAAGCTGGGCCTGCCGGTGAAGAAGAAGACGGCCGGCGGCGCGCCGTCGACCAACGAAGACGTGCTGCAGGAACTGGCCGCCGACTACCCCTTGCCGGCGCGCATCCTGGACTACCGCAGCCTGGCCAAGCTCAAGGGCACCTACACCGACAAGCTGCCGCTGATGGTCAACCCGGACACCGGGCGCGTGCACACCAACTATGCGCAGGCGGTGGCGGTGACGGGCCGGCTGGCCAGCAACGACCCCAACCTGCAGAACATCCCCATCCGCACGCCCGAGGGCCGGCGCGTGCGCGAGGCCTTCATCGCGCCGCCGGGGCACGCGATCATGAGCGCCGACTACTCGCAGATCGAGCTGCGCATCATGGCCCACATCAGCGGGGACCCGGCGCTGCTGCACGCGTTCGCCGAGGGCATCGACGTGCACCGCGCCACCGCCAGCGAGGTCTTCGCCGTGCCGCTGGCCGACGTCAGCTCCGAGCAGCGCCGTTACGCCAAGGTCATCAACTTCGGCCTCATCTACGGCATGGGCGCCTTCGGGCTGGCGGCCAACCTGGGGCTGGAACAGAAGGCGGCCAAGGACTACATCGACAGGTACTTCGCGCGTTTTGCCGGCGTCAAACGCTACATGGACGAAACGCGTGTGCGGGCGCGCGAGACCGGTTACGTGGAGACCGTGTTCGGCCGCCGCCTCTGGCTGCCCGACATCAACGCCGGCAGCGGCCCGCTGCGCGCCGGCGCCGAACGCCAGGCCATCAACGCGCCGATGCAGGGCACGGCGGCCGACCTCATCAAGCTGGCGATGATCGCGGTGCAGGCGGCGCTGGACGCCGAGCAGCGCGCCACGCGCATGGTGATGCAGGTCCACGACGAACTGGTGCTCGAAGTGCCCGACGCCGAGTTGGCCTGGGCGCGGGAGGCCATACCGCGGCTGATGGCGGGGGTGGCGGCACTCAAGGTGCCGCTCCTGGCGGAAGTGGGTGTGGGGCCGAACTGGGACCAGGCGCACTGAGCGCTGAGGCAGGGCACATGGCTGCGCTGTGGCGCGACATGCAGAATCGACAACTTTGCGATCAGAGGTGCACGCCGTGGACTTGAAAGTGCCAATCACCATCACCGATGAACTGAGCGACGAGGTCGTCGTGTCCACCGGTTTGCTCAACCTGGCCAGTGGCGAGATTCACCGCGTGGAGTACCAGGACTACGACGTGCTGGCACGCGGCCTGCCCTGGGAGCGCGACGACTACGAGTTCACCAGCGGCGTGCTGTCCAACGAAGGCAAGGATGTCGAATTCCGTGTCGACGTCAATCGCACCACCGGGCAGTACTCGGTGAGCGCCAGCGAGCTGCTGGAAATCAAGGTGCGCGCCGCGGCGCTGTTCGCCGGCGTCAGCGGCAAGGACCTGCTGGCCAGTGCCGAGGGTCGCGTCGTGCCGGGGGCCGCCGCGAAACGCGGTCCGGGCGGCAGCGGGCACTTGCACTGATACGGATTCGCGATTTATCGACAAGAAGTGGGTCGTCTGCTCGCGGCCCGTTGCGGACGTTGCCGGGTGTGCGCTTTCTGCGCTCGACGTTTTGCGCCGGTCGCGGCAGGCGGTGCCCGGCGGGGGCGCTGACTGTGGCGGTCGGTGCTGCGCACCGACTCCCCTGCGCTGCTCGCCTTGAGGGGGTGCCGCATAACTCG
>JACZKT010000355.1 GCA_014859905.1 Rubrivivax sp. | reverse complement strand
CCCTTGCGCCGACACCCATGCCGACGACCCGGCGGTGCTCATCTACACCAGCGGCACCACCGGCCCGCCCAAGGGCGCGCTGATCCCGCACCGCGCGCTCGTCGGCAACCTCACCGGTTTCGTCTGCAGCCAGAACTGGTTCGGCGCCGGCCGCGGCGAGGTCTTCTGGAGCCCCGCCGACTGGGCCTGGACCGGTGGGCTCATGGACGCGCTGCTGCCCACGCTGTACTTCGGGCGCCGCATCGTTGCCTTCCAGGGCCGCTTCGCGCCCGAGCGCGCCTTCGAGCTGATGCAGCGCCACGCCGTCACGCACACCTTCCTGTTCCCCACCGCGCTGAAGGCGATGATGAAGGCGGTGCCGGCGCCGCGGCAGCGCTACCAGCTGCGCCTGCGCGCCATCATGAGCGCCGGCGAGGCGGTGGGCGACGCGGTGTTCCACTGGTGCGAGCAGGCGCTGGGTGTCACCGTCAACGAGATGTTCGGCCAGACCGAGATCAACTACGTCGTCGGCAACTGCGGCAGCTATGTCGACGCGCAAGGCCGCCGCCACCCGGCCTGGCCGGCGCGTCCCGGCAGCATGGGTCGCGCCTATCCCGGCCACCGCATCGCCGTCATCGACGACGCCGGCCGCGAGTGCCGGCGCGGCACGCCGGGCGACGTGGCCGTGCACCGGCGCGACGTGCACGGCGACCCCGACCCGGTGTTCTTCCTCGGCTACTGGGCCAACGAGGGTGCCACAAGGGCCAAGTTCACCGGCCCGCCGGAGGCGAGCTGGTGCCGCACCGGCGACACCGCGGTGATGGACGACGACGGCTACCTCTGGTACCAGGGCCGCAGCGACGACGTCTTCAAGGCCGCCGGCTACCGCATCGGCCCGAGCGAGATCGAGAACTGCCTCGTCAAGCACCCGGCAGTGGCCAATGCCGCCGTGGTGCCCAAGCCCGACGCCGAGCGCGGCGCCGTCGTCAAGGCCTACGTGGTGCTGGCTCCCGGCCACCTGGGCGACGACGCACTGGTGCAGGCCCTGCAGCAGCATGTGCGCGGCCAGCTGGCGCCTTACGAGTACCCCAAGGAGATCGAGTTCATCGCCGAGTTGCCGATGACGACCACCGGCAAGGTGCAGCGGCGTGTGCTGCGGCTGCAGGAAGAGCAGCGCTGGCGCGCTGCCGGCAAGGCCTGACGCTGCTGGCGCCCCGCCGCTTGCGGCACACTGGGCGGCACTGCCAAACCCGCACCCCGCCATGCAAACCACTCCCCTGGGCCACTCCGACCTGCAGGTGACCCCCATCTGCCTGGGCACCATGACCTTCGGCGAACAGGTCGACCGCATCGAGGCGCATCGCATCCTGGACCACGCGCTGGAGCGCGGCGTCAACTTCATCGACACGGCGGAGATGTACCCGGTGCCGGCGCGGCGCGAGACCTACGGCGCCACCGAAACCATCGTCGGCCAGTGGTTCGCCAGCCGCCCGGGCGTGCGCCAGCGCGTGGTGCTGGCGACCAAGGTGGCCGGCCCGTCGCGCAACATGGACTGGATCCGCAACGGCAGCGCCAACCTCACGCCGGCCGAGATCGTGCAGGCCTGCGATGCCAGCCTGGCACGGCTGCAGACCGACGTCATCGACCTCTACCAGATCCACTGGCCCAACCGCAACGGCCCCTGGTTCGGCGCGCTGTACTTCGACCCCGCCAAGGACACGGCCTGCACCTCGATCGACGAGCAGCTGCAGGCACTGGCCGGCCTGGTGCGCTCGGGCAAGGTGCGCCATGTCGGCTTGAGCAACGAAACGCCCTGGGGCCTGTGCGAATTCGTGCGCCTGGCCGAACAGCACGGCCTGCCACGCGTGGTGAGCGTGCAGAACCCCTATGCGCTGGTCAACCGCGCGCTGGACAACGGCCTGGACGAGGCGCTGTACCGCACCGGTGTCTCGCTGCTGGCGTATTCGCCGCTGGGTTTCGGCACGCTCAGCGGCAAGTACGACGCGGCCGGCTTCGACGAACAACAGCCGGGCCTGGGCCGCATGGCGCTCTTTGCCGGCATGCGGCAGCAGCGCTGGGCACGCCCGGAGACGCTGGCCGCGGCGCGCGAGTACAACGCGCTGGCGCGCGAGCACGGCCTGACGCCGACGCAGATGGCGCTGGCCTTCTGCTTCCGCAGCTGGCGCGTGGCCAGCACCCTCATCGGCGTGACCTCGCTGGCCCAGCTCGACGAAGACCTGGCGGCCTGGGACACGCAGCTCTCGCCCGAGCTGCTGGCGGCCATCGACGCGGTGCGCTGGCAGCGGCGCGATCCCGCACAGTAGGGCACCTGCGCGACCCGGCACAGCATTCCGTTACCGCTGCGTCGGGGCCGGCTCGGCGTCGCTCGCCGCCAGCCGCGACAATCGACCCCTGACCCCACTTCCGCACCCACATGGCGCACCTCATCGTCCACGGCGGCACGCCGCTCTCCGGCCGCATCGTTCCTTCGGCGAACAAGAACGCGGTGCTGCCGATCCTGTGCGCCACGCTGCTCACGCACGAGCCGGTGCGGCTGATCGGCATTCCCGAGATCACCGACGTCAAGAAGCTGCTCGACATCTTTCGCATGCTGGGCAGCGAAGTCGCGGTGGACTTCAGCACCGGCGTGCTCGACGTGCACCACCGCGACACCCAGTTCGACGCCCAGCGCCACCACCTGCCCGAGGAGATGCGCTCGTCGATCATGCTGGTGCCGCCGCTGCTGGCGCGCTTCGGCGTGGCGCGCATCGAAAACGACGTCAAGGGCTGCACCCTGGGCGTGCGCGAGATCGACCCCCACGTCGAGGTCATGGAGCGTTTCGGCTGCGTGGTGGAGCGCAGCCGCGAGGCGCTGATCATCCGCACCGAGGGCGGCCTGCAGGCCAACCACCACTGGCTCGACTACGCCAGCGTCACCACGAGCGAGAACTTCGTGCTCTGCGCCGCCCTGGCGCACGGCACCAGCACGCTGATGAACGCCGCCAGCGAACCGCACGTGCAGGAGTTCTGCGCCTTCATGACCATGCTGGGGGCGCAGATCGAAGGCATCGGCACCTCGCGCCTGACGGTGCACGGCGTGCCGCAGCTCGGCGGCGGCGAGTTCACCTTCACCGAGGACTTCCACGAGGCGGTGACCTTCATGGCGCTGGGCGCCATCACCGGCGGCAGCGTCGCGGTCAGGAACTCGGCGCCCGAGCAGTTCCCGCTCATCGACCGCACCTTCGCCAAGTTCGGCGTGCAGGTGGTGCACGAGGGCGGCTGGTCGCACGCCGTCGTCGACGGCCCCTTGCGCGTGCGTGAGCCGTTCACGGGCAACATCCTGCAAAAGGTCGAGGCCGCGCCGTGGCCCTACCTGCCGGTGGACCTGCTGCCGATCTTCGTCGCGCTGGGCGTCAGGGCCGAGGGCAGCGCGCTGTTCTGGAACAAGGTCTACGACGGCGCCATGGGCTGGACCTCGGAGCTGTCGAAGTTCGGCGCCCACGCCTTCATGGCCGACCCGCACCGCATCATCACCTTCGGCGGCAAGCCGCTGGCGCCGGCCGAGGTCGACAGCCCCTACATCATCCGCGTCGCGATCGCGCTGCTGATGCTGGCGGCCAGCATCCCGGGCCGATCGGTGATCCGCCACGCCACGCCGGTGCGGCGCGCGCACCCGCACTTTGCCGAGAACATTCGCGCCCTCGGGGCGCAGATCGAGTGGGTGGAAGGCGACTGAACCCGGGGCCATGGCGAAGAAGGACAAACACATCAGCGAAACGCCGGCGACGCAGATGCTGCGCCGTGCCGGCGTCGCCTTCACCGAGCACCCGTACGACTACGTCGAGCACGGCGGCACCGCCGAATCGGCCCGCCAACTGGGCGTGCCCGAGCACGAGGTGGTGAAGACGCTGGTGATGCAGGACGACAAGGCACAGCCGCTCGTCGTGCTCATGCACGGCGACCGCCAGGTCAGCACCAAGAACCTGGCGCGCGAGATCGGCGTCAAGAGCGTGGAGCCCTGCAAGCCCGAGGTGGCGCAGCGCCACAGCGGCTATCTGGTCGGCGGCACTTCGCCCTTCGGGCTGAAGAGGGCGATGCCGGTGTATGTGGAGGCCAGCGTGCTGGAGCTGCCGCGCATCTTCATCAATGGCGGCCGCCGCGGCTTCCTGGTGGGCCTGCAGCCGCAGGTCGCGCTGACGCTGCTGGCGGCCAAGGCGGTGCGCTGCGCGCTGGCGGTGTAGCGCCAGCCCACGCCTGGCCGTGGGATCCCGGCTACAGCGTCTTCTTCAGCCAGTTGCCCAGCTCGCCGATGATGCCGCGCCGGAAGGCCAGCACGCAGATCACGAAGATCACGCCCTGCACGACAGTGACCCAGGCGCCGAGCTGCGCCAGGTAGTTCTGCATCGTGATGATGACCGCCGCGCCGACGACGGGGCCGAAGACCGTGCCCATGCCGCCGAGCAGCGTCATCAGCACCACTTCGCCCGACATCGACCAGTGCACGTCGGTCAGCGACGCGAGCTGGAACACGATGGCCTTGGTGGCGCCGGCCAGGCCGGCCAGCGTGGCCGACAGCACGAAGGCCAGCAGCTTGTAGCGGTCGACGTCGTAGCCGAGCGAGATGGCGCGGCTCTCGTTCTCGCGAATGGCCTTGAGCACCTGGCCGAAGGGTGAGTGCACGATGCGGTAGATGAGCGCGAATCCGGCGAGGAAGATGACCAGCACCAGGCCGTACATCGCGAGCGGCTGGCCGACGTCGATGAGGCCGAACAGCATGCCGCGCGGCACCGCCTGGATGCCGTCCTCGCCGCCCGTAAACGGGGCCTGCAGGCTGAAGAAGAACACCATCTGGGCCAGCGCCAGCGTGATCATCGCGAAATAAATGCCCTGGCGGCGGATCGCCAGCAGCCCGGCGCCCACGCCCAGCACCGCCGCGCACAGCGTGCCGAAAAGGATGGCCAACTCGGGCGTGAGGCCCCAGACCTTGGCCGCGTGCGCCGACGCATAGCCGGCCGCGCCCAGGAACATGGCGTGGCCGAAGGACAGCAGCCCGCCGAAGCCGATCAGCAGGTTGAACGCGCAGGCGAAGAGCGCGAAGCACATCAGCTTCATCATGAACACCGGGTAGACGACGGCCGGTGCGGCGACGAGCAGCACCGTCATGACGATGAACGCGATGCGGTGCGTGCGCATTGCCTCGGCTCGCTTCTGTGCCGCGGTCCTGGGCGGGGGGGTGGCGCCGGTCGTCATTTCTGGGTCCCGAACAGGCCGGCCGGGCGGATCAGCAGCACGATGGCCATGATGATGAAGATGACGGTGCTCGACGCCTCGGGGTAGAAGACCTTGGTCAGGCCCTCGATCAGCCCGAGGCCGAAGCCGGTGACGACGGCGCCCAGGATCGAGCCCATGCCCCCGATCACGACGACGGCGAAGACGACGATGATGAGGTCGGCCCCCATCTGTGGGCTGACCTGGTACACCGGTGCCGCCATCACGCCGGCAAAGGCCGCCAGCGCGACGCCGAAGCCGTAGGTCAGCGTGATCATGCGCGGCACGTTGACGCCGAAGGCCTGCACCAGCTGCGGGTTCTCGGTGGCCGCGCGCAGGTAGGCGCCCAACCGCGTGCGTTCGATGACGAACCAGGTCGCCAGGCACACCGTCAGCGAGGCGACGATGATCCAGGCCCGGTAGTTGGGCAGGAACATGAAGCCCAGGTTCTGCCCGCCCAGCAGCTGCTCGGGAATCTGGTAGGGCTGGCCCGAGGAGCCGTATTCGTTGCGGAACAGGCCCTGGA
>JACZKT010000354.1 GCA_014859905.1 Rubrivivax sp. | reverse complement strand
GTCCAGGCCACCGAGTGCGGCGCGTGCGTAGGTCGAGGCGCTGCCCAGCACCTGCGGCAACACCATGCCCTCGACCGCCACCATGGCGATGCGGCCCCGTTCGAGGCGGCGCAGACGCAGCACGTCGCCGTCGGCCAGCGTCAGCGAACACCAGGGCGTGAGCACACGATGGTCGCCCGCGCTGTCCAGCTCGATCACGGCGTCGCCCGCAACCGCCAGGCGCAACGCGCCGCCGCGCGCGGCCAGCTGCAGGCCGCCGTCGAAGCATTCGATCACCGGCGTGCCCGCGGCGTTGCCGACCAATGCATTGGCGATGCGCATCAGGCGCGGGTCGAGCACCCCCGCCCAGGGCACACCGACGCGGCGGTAGCCACGCCGCCCCAGATCCTGCAGCGAGGCATAGGCCCCGGGCGACACAACTTCGAGCACAGGGGCGGTGCTCATCGGGCCCCCACCGGGGATGCGCTGGCCGGCGCATCCACCAGCCAACGCTGCGGGTCGATCTCGTCCGCCCCGATGGCAGCCTCGAGCCGGCAGTATTCCTCCGGCGAGACCGGCTCGAATTGCACCCGGTCACCGACGGCCAGCAGCGACGGCGAGTCGCGTTCGGCATTGAACAAGCGCACCGGGCAGCGGCCGAGAAGATGCCAGCCGCCGGGGCTTTCCCAGGGATAGATGGCGCTCAGGCTGGCGGCGATGGCCACACTGCCGGCCGGTACCCGCACGCGCGGCTCGGTGCGCCGCGGCAGGCGCAGCGACGCCGGCAGGTCGCCCATGAACGGAAATCCGGGCAGGAAGCCGAGCATGTAGACGCGGAAGGTGGTGCCGCTGTGCAGCGAGACCACCTCGTCGGCGCTGATGCCGAGGGTCCGCGCCGTATCAGCCAGGTCGGGGCCGGCCTCGCCGCCGTAGCACACTGGCAGGCGCCAGCCGCGCCCTGCGACTGGCGCCGCGTGCTCGGCAGCGTTGCACAGCGGCCGCAGCGCCTCGATCAACGCGGTGCGCCCGGTCAGCAACGGGTCGAAGAAGACCGTCAAGGAGCGGAAGGTCGGCATCGTCTCGACCAGGCCGGGCAGGCGGCCGGCCGCCTGCTCGCGGGCGATCGCGATGTCCAGCGCGTTGACCGCCGCCAGCAGCACGGGGTCGATGGTGTCGCCGTACTCGACCGTGAACGCGGCGTCGCCGGCATCGAGCAGGCGCAGTGTCATCTCAAATCTTTGAAGGCAGGCCGGCGCAATCTGCGATGCGGGGCGAGCGCTTCCTTTCGGATGGTTGAGCCAACCTGTCAGGGAGCCCTGGCGGCGAGAACTGACCCGATGTCGGGTGTGGGGGACTTGATTTCGATAAAAATCGTTTCCTCCAAAGCTTCCACACTGTGGGCGACGTGGGCAGGATGGCGGCCAACGTCGCCGGGCCCGAGAACAGTGACGTTGCTTTCGACCGTTGTCCTGAGTTTTCCCTTGACGACATAGATGAGTGACTCGTGGGCGTGCACGTGAGGAGCTGAGGCGACTCCAGGCTGCAGACGGACTTCCATCAGAGACATATGGTCGCCTTTCAGCAGCGGCTTGATCAGGAAGTCTCCCTTGGTGGGAGTCCCCTCAATGGACCTGATCACCAGCGCCTTGCCGCTGGCATCGCTTGCTTGGTTCACGAAGCGTTGTCCTTCCCAGGGAAAAGTGCGAACGACGCCCCCCGTGTGCTCACGCAATGAAGCGCTGGCGCCGGAAGCTGTCGAAAATTCGCATGAACATCTCTTCCGAATCGACGAACTCCTGGAACCCGAATTTCCGCGCCTTCGTGTTGTCCAGCATGACGTCCCAGGTCGGGGCGAACGCGTAGTTGGCGAAGGCCCAGTTCGCGGCTTCGGAGAAAGGCGTCGGCAGCAGGTCGTGCTCGCGCACGATCTCGTTCCACAGGTCTTCCTTGTCGGCCATCATGAGCTCCAGGTCGATCTGTTGAACGCCACCGGCCGGCATGCCGAACCAGTCGGCGATCCGCGGCCACAGGTGCTCCCAGCGGAAGTGGTCGCCATTGACCATGTTGAACGCCTCGTTGGCGGCACCGGGCGTGGTGGCGCCCCACAACATGCCCTTGTTCAGCAGTTCGACGTCGCTGGCGCAGTGCACGGCCCGGTAGGCACCTTCCGGGCCCGGGAAGCGCAACGGCAAGCCCAGCTTCTTGCACAGCGTCGCATACACGGCGATCGGCTTGGGCAGGTTGATGTCGGTGCGGGCGTAGCCACAGACGATGTGCGGGCGCATGAGCGACCACTTCCAGCGCTTGCCCTGCGCCAGCTGCTTGAGGAAATCTTCCTGCGTGTAGTAGAAGTTCGGCGGAAAATGTCGCGCGTCGTTTTCCCTGGCCGGCGTCTTGAACGGCCCCAGATGGCGGCCGTAATACTTGGAGCCTTGCAGCAGGCACACATGCCGCAGCCCGGTGGCAGCCGGCTCGATGGCGGTCATGGCATTGCGGAACAGGTCGGTGTCGCGCGCGACCTTCTCGACCCAGCGGGTCCCGGTGGCATGGCCGGTCCAGAAGATGTGGCTGGCGTTCGCCAGCGCGCCGAGCTTGTCCGCGCAGTCCGCCGGGTCGCTCATGTCGCAAGCGACATGGCGGGCGCGGGTGTCGAACCCGGGCTCGCGGCGCGAGACGATGGTCACGTCCCAGCCGCCTACGCGGTCCAGCAACTGCGCCATGTTGGCGCCGACCATCCCGGTGCCCCCGAGGATGACTGCGCTGTTCTCGGTCATCGGGAAAGCGCCGCCTCCACCGCCAGTCCCAGAGCAAGAAGCCGCTGGTCCTGCCCGTGCCAGCTGGCCAGCATCAGCCCAACCGGTGCGTCACCCGGTCGGTGGCACGGCAGGCTCAGGGCGCAGCCGTCGAGAAAATTGATGAACGTGGGGTTGCGCAGCATCAGCAGGTTGGTGCTGCCATAGAGTTCGTCGCTAGCCTGCAGCGTGGCGATGGGCGGCGCCACCACCGGCACCGTCGGCATCAGCATGGTGTCGCAGTTGGCGTGAGCCAGCCGCTGCTGCACGCCGGCGATCCAGCGCGAGCGGTGGGCGAGCAGGTCCAGGTAGTCCGACGCCAGCATCTTCTGGCCGCGGCGGATCCGCACTGCGACGCGCGGATCGTATTGCGCCTCGCGGGACTGCAGCACGCTGGCGTGCCAAGCCCAGGCTTCCGCCGCAAGGAAGCCGCCCAGGCGATTGATGTGCGCCAGCTCGGCGAACTCCGGCACGTCGATCTCGACCAGCCTTGCTCCGCCCGCCGAGACCTTGCGGCAGCCCTGCTCGAACGCTGCCGCCACGGTCGCATCCAGGCCGTCCAGCGTCTCGGTCTTCGGCACGGCGATGCAGCGGCCGGCCAGGGACGCGGGCGGCGGTTCGGCGACCGGACCGCCGGACAGGATCGAGTCGAGCAGCGCGCAACAGGCCACGCTGCGGGCCAGCGGGCCAATCGAGTCGAGGGTCGATGACAAGGGCAACACGCCCTCGGTCGAGACCCGGTTCGCGGTGGGCTTGAAGCCGGTGAGGCCGCACAGCGCCGAGGGAATGCGCGCCGAGCCGCCGGTATCGGTGCCGATCGCCGCGGCCGCCATGCCGTCGGTGACCGACACCGCGGCGCCGGAGGACGAGCCGCCGGGGATGCGGCCAGTGGCGCGGTCCCAGGGGTTGCGCGGCGTGCCGTAGTGCGGGTTCAGGCCGAGGCCGGAGTAGGCAAACTCCGTCATGTTGGTGCGGCCCACGATCACCGCGCCGGCCGCGCGCAGGCTCTGCACAACCAGGCTGTCGCGGGTTGCCGGCGTCGAGTCGGCCAGCACGCGTGACCCCGCGCGCGTGACCTCACCTTCCTCGTCGAACAGGTCCTTGATCGAGATCGGGATGCCGGCCAGCGGTGGCAGCGGAACCCGCGCGGCGCGCAGGCGGTCGACCGCATCGGCGGTGGCGCGCGCCGTGGCGGCATGGACCGTCAGGAAGGTCGCCGCCGCCTCGCTGGAAGTGGTGGCGGCGGCCAGCGCCTCCTCGGTCAGCGCGCGGCTGCTGGTGCGGCCATCGGCCAACTCGGCGCCGAGCTGGCGCAGTGTCTTCGAAGCAAGGGACATGTCTGGTTCGCGCGTTCAGCGCGCTGTCATGGCGCGGGGCAGGCTCATCACGATCTCGGGGAAGACGGTGATGATGACGGTGGCGATCACCATCAGCACGAAGAAGGGGAAGCTGGCCTTGGCGACGGTGAAGATGTCCTTGCCGGTGAGGTTCTGCACCACGAACAGGTTGAAGCCGACCGGCGGCGTGATCTGCGCCATCTCGACCACCAGCACGATAAAGATGCCGAACCAGAGCATGTCGATGCCGGCCGCCTGCACTGCCGGCAGGATCACCGAGGTGGTGAGCAGCACGATCGAGATGCCGTCCAGGAAGCAGCCCAGCACGATGAAGAACACCGTCAGCGCGACCAACAGCGCCCAGGCCGGCAGGCGTTCACCGGCGATCCAGCTGGCCAGGGCCGCGGGCAGACCAGTGAAGCTCATCGCCGATGTCAGGTAGGCAGCGCCGAGCAGGATGAAGAAGATCATCGTCGATGTGCGCACCGCCCCGAGCAGGCTGGCCAGCATGCTTGCTTTGTTCAGCATGCCCGAGAGGCCGGCAATCAGCAGCGCGCCGACCACGCCGAGGGCAGCGGCTTCGGTCGCGGTAGCATAGCCGGCGTAGATTGACCCGATCACGCTGAGGATCAGCAGCACCACGGGAATCAGGCGCCAGGTGGCATAGACCTTGGCCGCGAACCGCAACGCCAGGCCCGCGGCCGGGATCTGGTGCTTGTTCAGGAGCGACCAGATCATGACATAGCCGGAAAACAGCGTCATCAACAGCAGGCCAGGCAAGACGCCGGCAATGAACAGGCGGGCGACCGAGACCTGCGCTGCCACCCCGTACACGATCATGATGATCGACGGCGGAATCAACAGCCCCAGCGTGCCCGAACCGGCCAGCGAGCCGATGGCCATGGCTTCGGGATAGCCGCGCGACTTGAGCTCGGGCAGCGAGATGCGGCCGATCGTGGCGGCTGTGGCCGCGGACGAGCCGCTCACCGCGGCGAAGATGCCGCAACCCAACACGTTGACGTGAAGCAGGCGGCCGGGCAGCTTTTCGACCCAGGGCGCCAGGCCCGCGAACATGTCGTCCGACAGCTTGGTGCGAAACAGGATCTCGCCCATCCAGATGAACAGCGGCAGCGCTGTCATGGTCCAGCTGGCGCTCGACGCCCAGCTGGTGGTGGCCAGGATCGAGCCCGCCGGCGCCTCGGCGAAGAAGTGCATGGCGATGAGGCCGACCGCCAGCAGCGCCGGCGCGACCCACACCCCCATCGCCAGCAGCAGGAAGAGCGAGCCGATCAGGACAACGGAAATCCAGGTCATGTCCATCATTCGCTCCGTACCTCGCCGTCGCCGATCTCGAATGTCTCGTGGCGCAGCACGCGCACCAGGCGTTCGGCGAAGGCCACGGCCAGCAGGCTGGACCCCAGCACCATCGGCACCTGCACCATCCACATTGGCACCGGAACCAGCCCTTGCGACACTTCATTGAAGCGATAGCTCTCCAGCACGAAGGCCGTGCAATACCAGGCCAGGTATGCAGCCAGCGCCATGCCGATGGCACTGGCCAGCACCTCCATGGCGTGGTGCAGCGATTCGGGCACGAAGCGCGCCACGGCGGACACCCGGATATGGGCGCCGCAGTGCAGCGCGTACGGCAGGCCGAAGAAGCCGGCAGCGGCCATGGCCCAGGCGGCGAACTCCTCGGCGTCGCGCACCGTGGAGCCCAGGTTGCGGGCGACGACCTGAGCGAGGATCAGCACGCAGATGAGGACCAGCGACGCTGCCGACAGCAGCCCGGAAGCCAGGTACAGCCGGTGCAGGCCCCGCATCGCCGCTCAGCGCCTGGCCTGGTCGATAATGGCCTTACCGTCGGGGCCGGCCTTCTTGAGCCATTCATCGGCCATGGTTGCGCCCACCTTGACCAGGTCGGTGTTGATGGCCGGTGGTGTCTGTCCCACGGTCATGCCATTCTTGGCCAGTTTGTCTGTCAGCTCGCTGGTCTGCTTGCGCGCGGTGTCCCAGCCCTTCTTCTCGGCGCGCTCGGCGGCGGCCATCAGCGCCTTCTGCGAGGCGGGCGGCAGCTGGTTGAAGGCGCGCGCGTTCACCATCGTCACGTTCTTGGGGATGAACGCCTGCACGTCGTAGTAGTACTTGGAGAAATCCCAGGCCTGCGAATCGACGCCGGTGGCCGGCGAGGTGATCATCGCCTCGATCAGTCCGGTGCCGAAGGCCTGTGGCACGTCGCCGGAGTTCACGGTGGTGGGCGAAGCGCCCATCAGTTCGACCATGCGGGAGGTGGCGGCGTTGTAGGCGCGGAACTTCATGCCCTTGAAGTCGGACATCTGCTTGACCGGCACCTTGGTGTAGATGCCCTGGGGTGGCCACGGCACGCTGTACAGCAGCTTGATGCCCTGCTTGGCCAGGCGTGCTTCCATGGTGGCGCGGCTGGCCTGCCACAGCTTCCAGGCGCTGTCGAAGTCCCGCGCCAGCAACGGCACGGCGTCGACCTCGTATATCGGGTCTTCGTTGCCGAGCACCGAGATCAGCACGTCGCCGACCTGTACCTGGCCGGTCTGCACGGCACGCTTGAGGTCCGCCCGCTTGAAGAGCACCGAATTGGAATGGACCTTGATCTCGAGCGCGCCATCGGTGGCCTTGGCGACGTCGGCGGCGAAGTCGCGCGCCACCGCGGTGATGTAGTTCCCGTCCGGCTGTTCCGCAGACATGTTCCATTTGTCGGCGGCGTAGGCCGACGGCACGGCCAGGCAGGTCACGGCGCAGGCGGACAAGAGGTAGCGGCGATTCATGGTCATCAAGCTCTCCAGAGGGGAAAAATTAGGAACCCAGCCGCCAGAGCAGCTGAAACGAATAGACCCCACCGGCCGGCAGGCCCAGCGACTCCGACAGGGCGTTGGCATGCGCCGCGGCGACATCCGCGCGCGTGGCCTCCATCATCACCAGGCCATCGGCCGGGGCGGCCACTGCAGGGGCGGTGATGGGGGTTGACAGGCCCGCATCGGTTTCAAGCAAGGTCGCGCGGATCACATGGTCCTGCGCGGCGACGTCGGTCAAGGCCTGTTGCAGCTGCGCGCGCATGCCGGGCCGCGCCAGCCGGCCCTGCGGCACCACGAACAGCGCGAGCGAGCCACCCTCGCCTTCGCCTGCCTCCACGCTGAGCTTGCCGACGCGACGCTGCGTGCCGCGCATGCGTTTGAAGTTCTCCAGCGACCAGGCGGTCTGGTTGGTAAAGGCCTGGCGATAGGCGTCGGTCTGGAACACGCCCAGGCTGTCGGTGTAATAGAGCGCCAGGTACGGACGCGGACAGCGGCCGATGGCGCCAAAGCGGCGCGCACTCTGGAAACCGGGGATCGCTACACGCTCCTGCATGTGCTCGCGGTCGTACCAGCGGTTGAAGTCCAGGTCGTGCTCAGGATCCACGTCGGTCCAAATGCAGAGCAGGCCACGCGTCTTGTCGGAATTCATTTGATCAGCAGGTCGATGGAATGGGCGAGCATCACCCAACAGTCCACAGGGAACCCAACAAGGAATCTTGGTGATGGTCCATCAGATTTCCCCTATGGGTGGTGATCGGCGAGAGGGTCCACGGGTCGGCGGCCACCTATGCGGCCGGCATCCGCGCCACGTCTACGGGTAACCGCTGAGCGAAGTCCTTCGCCGTCGCGACCTCCTGGAACAGTGTCTCCGGTCCCGACCGGTACGAGCAGACGCGCGACATGTTCGGCATCTCGGCGTCGGTCTGCAGCAGGCGCACGTCGCCATCGGCCAGTTCGCGCTGTAGGATTGCCGGCGGCATCATAGCCAGTCCACCGCTGCTTTCGATGTAGCAAGCAATTCCAGCCGGAAGAGGCCGCGGGTCGGGTGGGTTAACGCTACGCTAAGTTCAACTACTGGGGCATCGGGATCGAGCAGTTGGCGTCCTGGAAGGGGCCACCCACCTTGATCCAGTTGACGCCTAGGGATTCCGGTTCGCACGCGGTCTTGCCGGTGACCGTGTTCTTCCAGAGGTAGTAGGTGCTCGGCTGCGCGGCCGCGACCCAAGACAAGGAGATGGCGATAACAAAAAGGGCTAGCTTGGACTTCATGGGTGACTCCAGATGGGTAGCAGGCGGCACGGAAATTCTATTTCGTTTCAGAGAAACAGCTTCGCAGTGCGCCTGGGGGTGTTGACGAGAGCTTACTTGTAGGCTAAGGAGTTTCCGACCACCACCAGCAGGGCCTTGGTCTGCGCCACGATTGCGGTGCGGTAGGCCTCAAACCGAGGATCGGTGATGGCGTTGTCGTTCCGCGTGCCGTCCCCAGTCTCGGGTGTGCCACCGAAGAAGTTCGTCATCACCGGGACGTGGATGTGACCGGCCGGAATGTCGAGACCGAAAGTGTCGCGCAGCAGCGTGTTCCGGTAGGCACTCTCATTGGAGAGGTAGTTGCCCCCGCCGCCCGCTTGCGAGCACCAGGCCGGGTTCGGCACAGGCACCGTCGACATGTCAGGCATCCTGTTCATCAGGTTGGTTGAGGGCTGCGTCGTCGTCGTCGGCACGTTGCAGTCAGAGAAGTAGGTGTAGTTGGTGTGCCAGGTGACGTCGAAGCCTTCGGTGCCTTCGCTGGTAGCGCCAGGCGGCCGGGTGATTCCCTTGCCGGTATTGCCGGTGACCATCGCAGGCCCTGGAAGCGAAGCCGTCGTGAACTGCCGCGGGAAGTCCTTCATCCACGTCGTCATAACGTCATAACCCAGCCAGCGGGCCGGAGGGTTGATGTTGCAGCCCGAACCAGCCATCGATATCGGTGCCGTGCCATCTTTGGTGACCGTACCAATCGGGAAGGTAAAGGCCGGCAGTCGGCTTTCGCCGGATGGGCAATAGATCATGCCATCGTTGCCCGCGCTAATGCCGTGGAAACGCGCATTCCATGCCTCGAGCCAGAACTGATTCCTGCCACCCTGGCTCATGCTGATCGATGCGTCGACCCGCTTCGGGCCGGGTTTAAAGAACGGTCCGAGCGTGTCTTCCTGCATGCCCTTGTGGAACGGGTCGTAGCTCACCGGCAGGATGTAGGACTCGACGTGCAGGATACTGCCGTCGGCGAGCTCGACTTCGCGGCCGTCCATCTCCAGGGCCGTCGCGCCCGAGGGGTTTCCATTGCGCAGGCCCGTGTTTGGTGTGCCCGGGGTGCCGAGCGTGAAGGTGTCGAAGCCGCTGACGATCATGCGGCGGTATTTTTTGCCACCGGCGGTGCTGCCCTCGGGCAAGTTGATGTCGTATTGGCCGCGCGAAGAGCGCTCAAGCTGCCACTGCAGTTCTTCGCGTTGCGTCGGCGTCATGTCGAACGACGGGTTCCACTGGCGCAACGCCTTCGTCATCTGCACCCGGGCCCAGTAGAGCATGCGGTCGTCGCTATTCGGCAGCACGCTGCCGGCAGGCGAAGCACGGCGCCCCTGCACACGGTCGACGGCGGCGCGCCACAGTTCGGTACCCGAGGCCTTCACGGCCTGCAGCGCCGCGTCGTAGCTGACGAGCGTGGTCTTGCTATCGGCGCCGCACAGCTCGGTAGCGAACCTGGGCGCGAAGCCGTCGAAGCCTGTGTCCTTCAGGAGCCGGTCGGCGATCGGCGTGGTGTCCGTCGTGACGACGGTGGCACCGGTGTTTGGCAGCGGCGTGCCGAGCCGCTGTTCTTCGTAGGCCAGGGCGACCGAGCCGTCCACCCCGCAGGCAACCGTTGGCGCGGGGGCCGGCGGTTCCGGCGTGGGCGGGGCATTGTCGCCGCCGCCGCAGGCGGCGAGCAAGGTAGCAGCGGCGATCGCCGTCAGATGTGAGCGTTTGAAGTCGGGTTTCAGCAACATCTCGATTCCTTCTTCGGGGGGTTGGGGTGTTGAGCGGCTCGTAACAAGCCACGCGGGAACAAACGACAAGGGCCGTTGCTTCCCTTCTTCTCGGTATGGTTATGGCGGGAGCGGTTGGGACTGCCGCGGCTCATCCCATGACATGGTTGGGAAGCCAGGTCACGATCCCCGGCAACAGGTGGATGACAGCGACTGCGGTCACGAGGACGAGGAACATTGGGAAGGCGGCGCGCGGGATCCACGGCAGTTCCTTGCCCGTCATGCCCTGCAGCACGAACAGGTTGAAGCCGACCGGCGGGGTGATCTGGGCCACCTCGACTACAGACACCAGGAAGATGTCGAACCACAGGGGGTCGATGCCCGCGGCCTGCACGATGGGCATCAAACCCATCGTGAGCACGATCATCGAGATGCCATCGAGGAAGCTGCCGAGGACGATCTAGAACAAAATCAGCGTGAGCAGCAACATCGCTGGCGTGAATCCCTGCTGGCCTATCCATCGATGTACTCGCGGTCCCCTTCTGCTCCGAGAGCTTCCAACCCCGCACTTCGGCATCGGCCGCAGCCTTCAGTACGGCGTCCTGCACCGCCTTGTCGAGCCCCGCGAATGCCCTCTTGCTGACCAGCACGGCGCTCTTCGGCAACCAGGCGTTAGCGGTGTAGTAATACTCCACCTGCTCGTAGACCTGCAGCATCGTGCCGCCGACCTTGTGCATGTCCGCTGTCAACTGCGCCGACGGTTCCTGCACGCTCATGCCGTCCTTCTTCAGCAGGTCGCGTTCTGGAAGTTGCCGAGCAACAGCTCGCCCGCCTGGGCCTGCCCGCCCTGCACGGCGCGCCTGCCCTCCGGCGCCTTGAACAGCGTGGCGTTAGCGTGCACGGTGATCTTCAGATTGCCCTCGGTGGCTTTGTCGACGTCAGCCGCGAACTGATTGATGTTCTCGGTGTGGAAGTTGTTCGCCGGACAGCCGGCCGGAAGGTCCCATTTGGTCTGGGCCACGGCACCGAAAGAGATGCTGACGAGCGCGAGGATGATCAACGAAGTCTTGAACATGAGGTGAGCCTCCGGTTGGGGTGGCAACTGCCGCGTTGCGGCGACCTTCGCGAGATCGAGATCATGAATCAACGACACGACTCTAGTTGCTCGATCCCTATTTGTTGATAGGGATTACGCTAAGATGTCGATCATTCGTTAACGATTTATCTTTGAGATAAATTACAGTTCAACGGGTTGATGCGAGCACGCCGTCCGGGCGCACTGGTGGCTCCCATGCCGAGCAGCCGCACCCGTCAACCACGCACCCACGAAAGGACTCGAACATCTCCCGCGAAACCAAAGCGCAGGCCTCTAAGGAGGCGGCCTCCGAGTCCGCACGCCCGAAGATCGTCTCATCGGCGCATCTGTTGTCCCCCCGCAGCCAGGAGCTGAGCGAGTTCGAGTACGGGCTGATCGTTTCGAACAACGCGTTCTCGCGCTGGGTCGTTCATTGCATGTCGGCGGCGGGCCTGCGCGAGCTGACGCCGCTCGACGTGCTGGTGCTGCACCACGTGAACCACCGCGCTCGCGACAAGCGCCTGTCCGACATCTGTTTCATCATGAATGTCGAGGACACGCACCTGATCAACTACTCGCTGAAGAAGCTACAGGGCCTGGATGTAGTTGTCTCCAGGCGCAGCGGCAAGGAGGTGACGTATGCGACTACCGCACAAGGTCGCCTTTATCTCGAGCGCTATCGCGAGATCCGCGAGGCCTGCCTGATCAGCGCCCTGAAGGCCGACGACAGCTTGAACAAGCAGATCGGCGACCTGGCCGTTCTGCTGCGCGTGCTGTCAGGCGTCTACGACCAGGCGGCGCGCGCCGCGGCGTCACTTTGAGCACCACATTGACAACGGAAAGCGCTGTATGAGTTCGATCGGCCGCGCTTGGAGTGAACCCCCTGAGGCTGGACCACGGGGGGTCGCCAGAACTAAGCCGCCTGCTGGGCGAGTTGGGCTTCGAACTCTGTGGGTGGACGATACCCGAGCGCCGAGTGAAGGCGCTGGCCGTTATAGACCTCTTCGATGAACCGTGGCAGGCGAGCGGTGACGTCCTCGAACGTCTCGTAGCCTGCCAAGCAGACCTCCTCGACCTTCAGCGTCTTCATGAAGCTCTCGGCCTGGGCGTTGTCGTACGGATTGGCCACCGCGCTCATCGAGCCCACCAGGCCGTTCTCGCGCAGCTCCTTGCGGTAACTGGCGCTGGCGTATTGGCAGCCCCGGTCGCTGTGATGGATGCAACCGCGCGGAGGTGCTCGGTTCCTGAGGGCGGCTTTCAATGCGGCCAAGGCCAGCGGCGTGTCGATGTCGCGCGAGATGGCATAGCCAACGACCATGCGGCTGCAAGCGTCCAGGATCGCCGCAAAGTAGCAGAACCCTGCGGCCAATCGGATGTAGGTGATGTCGGCGACCCAGACCACGTTCGGCCTGGCCGGAATGACGTTGCGGTACAGGTTCGGGAACACCGGCAGGTCGTGCTCGCTGTCCGTCGTTCGAACGAACCGCCGGCGCGGCTTCACCCCAAGACCGTTGGCCTTCATGACTCTGCTGACACGCTTGTGATTGACCGACATGCCACGGCGTCGCAGTTCGTGGGTGATGCGCCGGTAGCCGTAGCCGGGGAAGTCATCCTGGATGTCGCCGATCAGTTCGACGAGCCGGCCATCGGCCACCTCGGGCGTGGCGCTGTTCGGGTGGTAGTAGAACGTGCTGCGGGGTAGCTCGATCACTTTGCACCCCCGTCGGACGGAACAGCCTTCGGGCCGCTGACGATGGATGAGCTCTCGCTGCCCCTCACGAGGCGCAACCTGGGCGCTTTTTTGAGATGGTCCAGCTCTGTCAGCGGTGGTCAGGAACCGCGCTTATTCGGCGGTGAGGACGCGGCTGCGGTTTTCGGGTTCGTCATGGCTTGCGCCGGCGCTGTCGTGAGTACCTCGTTCGGCTGAGCTTTGTTCGCCTGGCTGGCCGCCCTGCAGGGCGGCCAGCCAGGCGTGGCGGCGCTGTCGGTGGGCCGCGGCGCTTGGGAGCCGGGGCGTGGCCCAGCGCTGTGAGGGCCTTGGGCCATACGCCTGCTCGCGGCCGCAACTACGGGCCGCGCTACAACCGTGCCCGAAGCCGAAGAAGGTGGGCACGGCAGCGGTCTCTCGGGCCTGGAAGCTTGATGACCGTGCCGTACCCTACACCGTGCCGATGAAGGCGGTGCCACTGCAGTGTGGCGCGCTGGGACGCGTCCGTCCAGCACCTCGGTTTGCCCGGGGTGCGCATGGACCGTCCAGCCCGCCTGTTCCTGTGTGCGCGCTGCCGCAACCAGGTCCTGCTGTGCAGCCACTGCGACCGTGGTCAGCGCTACTGCAGTTCGACGTGCTCGCGCCAGGCGCGTGACGCTGCACAGCGAGACTCCGCCCGGCGCTACCAGCGCTCGCGGGGTGGGCGCATGGCCCACGCGGCACGCATGCGACGTTGGCGCAGCCACCGTCTTGCGCACGGGGGTGGCGCAAATAGTGTGACGCATCAGGGTTCACAGGCCGCTGTCGTGGCTGCTCCACTGGCCGCATGCACACACGACACCGCCTCATCACTCCTGGACGCTGTCGCACAGACGCCGCCGCAGGACGCCACAGAACCCAGCGCTGCACCGTGCTGCGCCCGTTGCGCTGCACCGCTGGGGCTGTGGGTGCGCCAGGGGTTCCTGCGCCGTGGCCAGCCCCGTATGAGCTCTGTGCCACGTTGGACAAATTGTGCCGGTGTGCGTCATGAGCAAGGCCCCTGAGCTGGTCGCGCAGATCCTTCGCCTGCATGCCGCCGAGAAGTGGCGCGTAGGCACCATCGCCCGCCAACTGCACGTGCACCGCGACACCGTGCGGCGTGTGCTGGCCTGCAACGGCGCGCCAGTGCCGTCCTCACCCTTGCGGCCCAGCCGCATCGATGTCTACCGGCCCTTCATCCTGGAGACGCTGGCCAAGTTCCCCACGCTGACTGCCGCACGGCTTTACGTGATGGTGGCCGAGCGCGGCTACGTCGGCAGCGGCGAGCACTTCCGCCACCTCATCGCCGCCATGCGCCCGCGCCCCTCGGCCGAGGCCTACCTGCGGCTGCGCACGCTGCCGGGCGAGCAGGCACAGGTGGACTGGGCTCACTTCGGCCATCTGCAGATCGGCCGTGCGCGCCGCCCGCTGATGGCCTTCGTCATGGTGCTCAGCCACTCGCGCCAGATCTTCCTGCGCTTCTTCCTCGATGCCCGCATGGACAGCTTCCTGCGCGGCCACGTCGAGGCCTTCGCCGCCCTGGGCTTGGCCCGGGTGCTGCTGTACGACAACCTCAAGAGCGCCGTGCTCGAGCGCCAGGGCAACGCGATTCGCTTCAACCCGGCGCTGCTGGCGCTGGCGGGCCACTACCGCTTCGAGCCGCGCCCGGTAGCCGTGGCGCGAGGCAACGAGAAGGGTCGGGTGGAGCGCAGCATCCGCTACATCCGCGACAGCTTCTTCGCCGCGCGAGCGTTCACCGATCTGGCCGACTTGAACGCCCAGGCCCGCGCGTGGTGTCAGGGCCAGGCCGCCGATCGGCGCTGGCCGCAGGACCAGCGCTTGAGCGTGCGCCAGGCCTTCGAGGCCGAGCGGGCGAACCTGCTGGCCTTGCCCCAGCACGACTTCGCGCTGGGCGAGCGCGTGCCGGTGACGGTGGGCAAGACACCCTATGTGCGCTTCGATCTGAACGACTACTCGGTGCCGCATACCCATGTGCGGCGCACGCTGACGGTGCTGGCCGACGAGCAGTGGGTGCGCATCCTGGACGGCGCAGCTGAGCTCGCACGCCACGCCCGCTGCTGGGACAGCGGTCAGCAGATCGAGGATGACGCCCACGTCCAGCGCCTGGTCGAGCACAAGCGGGCCGCTCGGGCACACCGCGCCTGTGATCGCCTGGCGCAGGCTGCACCGGCGGCCGCCGTGCTGCTGCAGTGCGCCGGCGCGCGCGGCGACAACCTGGGCTCG
>JACZKT010000353.1 GCA_014859905.1 Rubrivivax sp. | reverse complement strand
CCCCATCATCACCGACGTCTCCGGGCGCGGACTCGGTCTTGCGATCGTGCGCGAAAAGGTCGAACGCCTGGGCGGCAGCATCTCGATCGAATCGCACCGCGGGGCCGGCACCGCTTTCCATATCGTCCTGCCGCTGTCGCTCGCCACCTTGCGCGGCGTGCTGGTGCGCATGGGCGAACGGCTTTGCGTCATTCCATCGGCCCATGTCGAACGCGTTGCACGGGTGGCCCTCAAGGACATCCGCACGGTGGAAAACCGGGAAACCATCGTGCTGGACCAAGCGGTTGTCTCCCTCGCCGGTTTGGGCGAAGTCCTGGAATTCACCCGCCCCGCAGCCGGCAATACGGCCGTCCATGCTTCGGTGATCGTGCTCGACCAGAATGAGGTGCGCGTCGCGTTCCGGGTGGACGAAATTCTCGGCGAGCAGGAAATCCTGGTCAAAAGCCTCGGTTCGCAACTCGCGCGCGTACGCAACGTCGCCGGCGCCAGCGTGCTCGGCACCGGCCAGGTGGTGCCGGTGCTGAATGTCGCGGATCTGCTGAAATCCGCCGTGAATCGTGTCGCGGCGCCGCTCGCACCGGCCGCCGCCGTGCAGCCCGGGCCCGGCACCAGGCAATCGATCCTGGTCGCCGAGGATTCGATCACGTCGCGCTCGCTGCTGAAGAATATCCTCGAATCCGCCGGCTACGCCGTCACCACCGCAGTGGACGGCATGGATGCATTTACGACGCTCAGGACCGCCGCGTTCGATCTGGTGGTGTCGGATGTGGAAATGCCGCGCATGGACGGCTTCGACCTCACGGCCAGGGTACGCGCCGACAAACGGCTGGCAGAACTGCCGGTGGTGCTGGTGACCGCACTCGAATCGCGCGAGCATCGTGAGCGCGGCATCGACGTCGGCGCCAACGCGTACATCGTCAAGAGCAGCTTCGACCAGAGCAACCTGCTGGAGATCATCCGGCGACTGATATGAACAACCTGTCTGTGATCAAGGTGCTGGTGGTGGAAGATTCGCCGGTGGTGCGCGAGTTCATCTTGCACATCCTCGGCTCGGATCCGGCCATCCGGGTGGTCGGCACCGCGCATGACGGCGAGGAGGCACTCGTCGCCGTGCGCCGCACGCGGCCGGACGTGGTCACCATGGACATCCACATGCCGAAGCTGAACGGACTCGAAGCCACACGCCGGATCATGGAAACCGATCCGACCCCGATCATCATCGTCAGCGGCAGCGACACGCCCGACGAGGTCGTGACGACCTTCGACGCCATGGAAGCCGGCGCCCTGGTGGTGCTGCGCCGCCCTGCCGGCCTTGGTCATCCCGACCACGAGGCCACGGCCCGGGAACTGGTGCAGACGGTGAAACTGATGGCGGAAGTGAAGGTGGTGCGCCGCTGGCCGCGGCGGCGGTTTGGCGAGCCCGCGCCGCGAGCAGTGGAAATGGGATTGGCGCAGGAGCCCGCAAAGTTGCGCATCGTCGCCATCGGCGCTTCCACCGGCGGTCCGCCAGTGTTGCAGACCATCCTCGCGGCGCTGCCGAAAACCTTCCCGGCGCCCGTCGTGATCGTGCAGCACATGGCGGCCGGTTTCAGCCGCGGATTCATGGAGTGGCTGGCGCAATCGTCTGCCCTGCCCGTGCATCTCGCCACTCACGGTGAGCTCATGCTGCCCGGCCATGTCTACCTTGCCCCCGACGAGGTGCAGATGAAAGTGGCCCGCCATGAAAGGATCCTGCTCACCCGGGACGAACCGGAAAACGGCTTGCGCCCCTCGGTGTCCTATCTGTTCCGTTCGGTCGCCGAAGTCTATGGCTGCGACGCCGTTGCCGGCCTGCTCACCGGCATGGGCCGCGACGGCGCGGAAGAACTGCGGCTGTTGAAGGAGAAAGGTGCGGTCACCTTCGCGCAGGACAAGGACAGTTCCGTGGTCCACGGCATGCCGGGCGAGGCGATCCGGCTCGACGCGGCGATGCTGGTGCTGCCGCCGGAAAAAATCGCCGCTGTGCTGACCAGCCTGGCAAACAACGGCCACGCACGATGGAGAAATCAATGAAGAAGAAGAACGGACCCATCGAAATCCTCATCGCCGAGGACAGCCCGACGCAGGCCGAGCAATTGCTGCAGTTGCTTGAAGCACACAACTTCAGGGTCGCCACGGCGCCCAACGGCAAGGCCGCCCTGGCGCAGCTCGAGCTGCACCAGCCGGCGCTCGTGATCAGCGACGTCATGATGCCGGAGCTCGACGGCTACGGCCTGTGCAAGGCGATCAAGTCCGACGAGAAGTTGAGGCACATCCCGGTGATGCTGGTGACCACGCTTTCCGACCCGGATGACGTCATCCGCGGCCTGGAATGCGGCGCGGACAACTTCATCCGCAAGCCCTACGACGAAAAATACCTGCTGTCGCGCATCGACTACCTGCTGATGAACGTCGAGCTGCGCAAGAGCCAGCGCATGCAGATGGCGCTGGAGATCAATCTTGGTGGCAACAGGCATTTCATCACGGCCGAACGCCAGCAGATCCTGGATTTGCTGGTCTCGACCTACGAGCAGGCCGTCCACGTCAACAGCGAACTCAAGGAACGGGAAAGGGAACTGGCGCACTCCAACCAGGTGCTCCAGGGGCTGAACCGAATCGCGGAAGGCCTCAACAGTGCCGTAAGCGAGAAGGCCGTGGCGGAGATGGCACTGCAGCGCGCGCTGGAACTGCCGGGGATCCAGGCCGGATGGATTTCCCTGCGCACGGGCGAAACCAGCTTCTGTCTCGCGGCCGCCTGCGGCCTGCCGCCCGCGTTGAGCGGGCCGGATGCATTTGAAGGCGACTGTGCCTGCCGGCACCAACTGCTCAATGGAGCGCTTGCCTCGAGCGCCAATATCATCGAATGCGAGCGTCTCGCCAAGGCAAATGGCGGGACCCTCGGCCTGTGCTGCCATGCCTCCGTCCCCTTGTGGCTCGCCGATGGTCGCGCCCTGGGCGTGATGAACCTGGCCGGTCATGGCAACAGGCTGTTCAGCGAGGCTGAACTGAAGGTATTGCACAGCGTCGGCAACCAGGTGGCGGTCGCACTGGAGCGCGCGCGACTGCACCAGAACCTCGAAACGCTGGTGGTGGAGCGCACTGCCAGGCTGACCGCCGAGATCGAGGAAAGGAAACGCATCGAACAGGAGCAGGCCCGGTTGGTGGCGATCATTGAGGCCACCCCCGACTTGATCGGCACAGCGACAGCGGATGGACAACTGCTCTATACCAATCAGGCTGGCCTGCGCATGATGGGCGTCAGGGAAGAGGATTTGCCCACGGTCCGGATTCCGGATATCCATCCGGAATGGGCGGCCAGGCTGGTGCAGGAAGTCGCCTTTCCGCATGCGCTCAGCCATGGCTACTGGAGTGGGGAAACGGCCATTCTGGGGGCGGATGGCCGCGAGATACCGATGCTTCAGGTGATTCTCGCCCACAAGGGACGGGACGGGACGGTGGAGTACCTGTCGACCATCGCGCGCGACATCACGCAGCGCAAGGAAAACGAAGCCAGGATTGCACGCCTGAACCGGATTTATGCCGTGCTCAGCGGCATCAATACGACCATCGTGCATGTCCGTGAAGAGAATGCGCTGTTCAGGGAGGCGTGCCGCATCGCGGTCGAACAGGGAAAGTTTGTCTTCGCATGGATCGGCAGATACGAGGCGGAAAGCCGGAGGATCACGCCGATAGCCCAGGCCGGTCACGACGATGGTTATCTTGCGCAGATCGATCTGGTTGCGGATCAAAGTATTTGCGGAAGCTGCGCACTGACCACCCAGGCCCTGGCAGAGATGGCCCCGGCAGTATGCAATGATATTGCCGGTGACGAGCGAATGGAGCCCTGGCATGACGCGGCATTGAGCCGCGGTTACCGCTCGGTAACGGTGCTGCCATTGATCCTGCAGGAGCAGGCTTTCGGTGTCTTCGCGATCTATTCACCTGAAATCAACGCGTTCGACGACGAAGAACTTGCATTGCTGATCGAAATGTCGGGAGACATCGGTTATGCATTGAGCAATCTTCTTGTCGAGGAACGGCGCAAACGGGCGGAAGACGAACTGCGCAAGCTTTCGCTTGCCGTGGAGCAGAGCCAGAATTCAATTGTAATCACCGATGTCGATGCAAATATAGAATACGTCAACGAGGGCTTCGTCAAGGTGACCGGCTATAGCCGCGAAGAGGTGATCGGGCAGAATCCGCGCATGCTGAGTGCCGGCAGGACACCGGCCGACACCTACCATGCCATGTGGGCGCACCTGACATGCGGCGAAGCCTGGAGGGGCGAGTTGATCAACCGGCACAAGAATGGCGGCGAATATATCGAATCCGTATTCATATCACCGGTGCGAGATGCAGAGAATCGTATCACTCACTATCTCGCCCTCAAGGAAGACATCACCGAACGCAAGTATGCGGAGGAGGCCTTGCGTGCTTCCCGCGAGAACCTGCATCGCTTGCTGAATTCGATGTTCGAAGGCGTATGTGGAATTGATGCCGAAGGAAATTACACCTTCGTCAATCGGTCTTTTCTGCAGATGCTGGGTTATCAGGACGCCAATGAGGTCCTCGGAAAACAAGCACACGAACTCACCCATCATTCCCATGCCGATGGCAGTCCCTATCCGGCGGGGGAATGCAGAATAAATCAGGCATATCAGTCCCGGCAAACAATCAACGTTTCCGATGAGGTGTTCTGGCGCAAGGACGGTGCTGCAATTCCGGTGGAGTACTGGGCACACCCCGTCGTCATTGACGGCGAGGTGACGGGCACGATCGCCACGTTTATCGACATCACTGAACGCAGGAAGTCGGAAGCAGCGCTGCTGCAACTGAATGAGAGCCTCGAACAAAGGGTGACGGAACGCACCGCCGACCTCGAGCGGGCCCGACGCGATGCCGATGAGGCCAACCGGGCCAAGTCAACCTTCCTGTCCACCATGAGCCACGAAATTCGTACGCCCATGAATGGGGTCGTTGGCTTGGTGGATGTCCTGGCGCAAAGCCGACTATCCGAGCACCAGGCCGACCTGCTGCAGACAATAAAAGAGTCTGCCAATACCCTGCTTCGCATCATCGACGACATTCTGGACTTTTCAAAGATCGAAGCGGGTCGACTGGAACTGGAACGGACACCGGTTTCCATTTCGGATCTGGTGGAAGGCCTGTGCAATGCCCTGCTCCCTGTCGCCAACCGCAAGGGAGTGGGTCTGTCGATGTTCATTTCGCCGGACATTCCGGAGCGGGTATTGTCGGATGACACAAGGCTGCGCCAGGTGCTTTACAACCTGGTCGGCAACGCGATCAAGTTCTCGTCCCGAGTAACCGACAAACGAGGCCATGTATCCGTTCGGATATCTGCCGTGCAAATCGCGCCGCTACGGCTCGCTTTCCGGGTGATCGACCAGGGTATCGGGATGTCGCCCGAAGCCATGAGTGGCCTATTCGTACCCTTCACTCAAGCCGAGGTTTCCACCACCCGGCGCTTCGGGGGGAGCGGACTGGGCTTGACCATCTGCAGACGGCTGGTAGACCTGATGCAGGGTGAGATTTCCGTCGAGAGCACGCTTGGCGCGGGTTCCACCTTTACCATCACGCTGCCCTTCGATCTCCCTGCCGAACAGCCCGTCCGTTCCCTGCCGGACCTTTCCGGGCTGAACTGTGTCGTGCTGGAAAGCCAGCAGTTCAATGCCGGCGACTTTCGTGCCTACCTTGAACATGCCGGTGCCAAGGTGCACCTGGCAGCCGAAGCGGCAAGTGCGGTACGGACGGCTGCAGAACTCGGCGCACCGGTCGTGATGGTCCTGGCGGCAGAACACGCAGACACACTGATGGCCTTGCGTGCGCCCCTCTCAGCTGTTACTGACATCCGCTGCCTGCTGATCACGCACGGACGGCGCCGCCGCTCACGGGTAGAGGGCCCGGAGACGATCAGCTTGGACGGCGATGCCCTTCGGCGACTTGCCCTGCTGCGTGCCGTAGCCGTGTCAGCGGGGCGGGCCTCGCCGGAATTCCATGAAAGGCCGGAAGAACCCCTGGCAAGCGAGGCCGCACCAACCACCATCGCCGAGGCCCGCTCCCAGGGGCGACTCATCCTGATCGCCGAGGATGACGAGATCAACCAGAAGGTCGTTCTGCAACAGGTCAGGCTGCTGGGATACGCCGCGGAAATTGCCGCCAACGGTGTGGAGGCCCTGCGGCTATGGCGGGGGGGACGCTATGCCCTGCTGCTGACTGATCTGCACATGCCGGAAATGGATGGCTATACGCTGGCCGAAACCATCCGCCGGGAAGAAGCCGGACGAAGCCGCATGCCCATCGTGATCCTCACCGCCAATGCCCTGCGGGGCGAGGCAAACCGGGCCCATGCCTGCGGTATGGATGACTATCTGACCAAGCCGGTGCAACTCCAGCAGCTCAAGGTCACGTTGGAAAAATGGTTGCCAGGTACGGGAGGAAACGAGCCCCCCAGCATGCGTCCGCAAACAGGTCGTGAGCCACCGGCAGCGTCCCCCGTGGATCTTTCTGTGCTGCGAAGCCTGGTCGGCGATGACAAGGCGATCGTGGACGAATTCCTCGTCGACTATCTTGCTTCGGCACGGCATCTCTGTGGGGAGATGCGTGCAGCCCTGACAGTCGGTGACACACAGCAGTTGAGCGCTGCTGCGCACAGGCTCAAGTCCTCGTCCCGCTCCGTAGGCGCGCTGGCGCTGGGCGACTCGTGTGCCGAACTGGAGAACTTCGGCAAGGCCGGGGACAAGACGGCTCTCGCGCAAGGCATGGCGCGCTTCGAAGCCGCCTTGGCACTAGTCGAGGCAGAAATTGCCGTGCTTCTGAAGGAACAATCCGTGATCTCACCTCGGTAGGCGAGCACCCTGAGGGTGAGGCCGGATGCGCGATGCGGCGCGCGGCCCGGGCAATTCGGGGCCATGCGAACCATCGAAGTCAAGCAACTGCACTACGACCTCGACCCGGTCGCCGGACCGGCCCTGGTGCCGACAGCCTCTTTGACGACCCGGCGCCGGCTGTCATTGCGTTGACGTACGCAGCGAGGATCCATCTGTCGCAATGCGGGGAATGGGCGGACCGCGCTGACTGGGGATCAGCCAAAGGCGCCGTGGCAGGGAGATCCGATCTGGCCGGTCGAACCGCTCATCCACTGCGCAGCAGGCAACGCGCCGCGATAGGGCAACATCTCGGGAGCACCCGGACACCCCGGACACCCCGGACACCCCGCACACCCCGCACACCCCGCATGACCCGCACACTGATCACCCTGTTGAT
>JACZKT010000352.1 GCA_014859905.1 Rubrivivax sp. | reverse complement strand
GGACGGGTGCCGATTCTCGCCCGGCGCCCCGGGGCGCCGGGCGAGAATCGGCACCCGTCCCCACAACGCCTGCGCCCCGACCATGCAAATGATCTGCCTCGACCTCGAAGGTGTGCTCGTGCCCGAGATCTGGATCGCCTTTGCCCAGCGCACCGGCATCACCGAGTTCTCGCGCACCACGCGCGACGAGCCCGACTACGACCGTCTGATGCGTTTCCGCCTGGACCTGCTGCGCCGGCACGGGCTGAAGCTGGCCGACATCCAGGCCGTCATCGGCGGCATGGCGCCCATGGCGGGTGCGCGCGAATTCCTCGACGACCTGCGCGCACGCTACCAGGTCATCATCCTGTCGGACACCTTCTACGAATTCGCCGACCCGCTGATGCGCCAGCTGGGCCGGCCGACGCTGTTCTGCCACCGCCTGGTGGTCGACGACGCCGGCTTCGTGGCCGGCTACAAGCTGCGCCAGCCCGACCAGAAGCGCCACGCGGTGAACGCGCTCAAGAGCCTGAACTACCAGGTCATCGCCGCCGGCGACTCCTACAACGACACCGGCATGCTCGGCGCAGCCGACGCCGGATTCTTCATCCACCCGCCGCCGGGCATCGTGGCGCAGTTTCCGCAGTTCCCGGTGCATTCGAGCTATGGCGAGCTGAAGGCCGCGATCGACGGCGCCGCCGAGCGACTGCGGCCAGCACCCTGACACCACGCGGGGCATCGCGCACACCGCCGGGGCGTCGGCCGCTATGCTGCGCCGATCTGGCGCGGCTTTGATCTGGCGTAAGGGCGCTGCCAGCCCACAGGCGTCAACTTCACCCTTTTGGCAATCCTGACGGCAAGGAGACGACAGCATGAGCAAGCGAGACGTGGTGGTACTGGGTGCGGCCCGTTCGGCGATCGGCACTTTCAACGGCGGCCTGGCCGACATCGAACCGGCCGAACTGGCCGGCATGGTGATGAAGGAAGCGGTCAAGCGCTCCGGCGTCGACCCCAAGGCCATCAACTACGTGACGGTGGGCAACTGCATTCCCACCGAGAGCCGCTACCCGTACGTGGCGCGCGTGGCCAGCATTCAGGCCGGGCTGCCGATGGAGAGCGTGGCGATGGCCGTCAACCGCCTGTGTTCGTCGGGCCTGCAGGGCATCGTGACGACGGCGCAGAACATCCTGCTCGGCGACTGCGACTACGGCGTCGGCGGCGGTGTCGAGGTGATGTCGCGCGGCGCCTACCTGTCCAGCGCGATGCGCAACGGCGCACGCATGGGCGACACCAAGCTCATCGACTCCATGGTGGCCGCGCTGACCGACCCCTTCGGCGTCGGCCACATGGGCATCACGGCCGAGAATCTGTGCACCAAGTGGGGCATCACGCGCGAGGAGCAGGACGCCCTGGCTGTGGAATCGCACCGCCGCGCCGCCGCGGCCATCGCCGAAGGCCGCTTCAAGAGCCAGATCGTGCCCATCGTCAAGCAGACGCGCAAGGGCGAGGTCGTCTTCGACACCGACGAGCACGTGAAGGCGAACACGACGATGGAGTCGCTGGGCAAGCTCAAGCCGGCGTTCAAGAAGGACGGCTCGGTGACGGCGGGCAACGCCTCGGGAATCAACGACGGCGCGGCCTTCTTCGTGCTCGCCGACGCCGCGGTGGCCGCTGCGGCCGGCCACAAGCCGATGGCGCGCCTGGTGTCCTACGCGGTGGCCGGGGTGCCGAACGAGATCATGGGCGAAGGTCCGATCCCGGCCACCAAGCTGGCGCTCAAGAAAGGCGGCCTCACGCTCGACCAGATGGACGTCATCGAGAGCAACGAGGCCTTCGCGGCGCAGGCCATCGCCGTGGCGCGCGGGCTGGAGCTCGACATGAAGAAGACCAACCCCAACGGCGGCGCCATTGCGCTGGGCCACCCGATCGGCTGCTCGGGCGCCTTCCTGGCCACCAAGGCGGTGTACGAACTGCACCGCAGCGGCGGGCGTTACGCGCTGGTGACGATGTGCATCGGCGGCGGCCAGGGCATCGCCGCGGTGTTCGAGCGACTGTGATGCGGTGACGGCGCGGCCGGTGCCGCGCCTGCGTCACCATGAAAAACGCGGTCCTACGGGACCGCGTTTTTCACTTCCGCACCGGACTTCAGCGCTTGGGCGGTCCGCCGCGCGACGCCACCGGGCGCGCACCACCGTAGCCGCCGCCACCAGAACGGCCGGCGCCGGAAGACGC
>JACZKT010000351.1 GCA_014859905.1 Rubrivivax sp. | reverse complement strand
GCCTCCAGCCCCTGACGCAGCAGCAGCCGTTCGATCGCCAGGGCCTGCGGCGGCTTGCTCAGGTAGGCGTCGCAGCCGGCCAGTGCGCCGCGCACGAGGTCGAGTTCGCCGTCGTGGGCCGACACGATCACCACCACCGACCCGGGCAGCGGATGGTCGCGTTTGATGTGCTTGCACAGCGCCAGGCCGTCGAGATCGCTGTCGGCACCCAGTTCGAGATCGAGAAAGACGAAGTCGTAGCTGCGTTGCGCCAGCCGCTCGATGGCCTGGCTGCTGTTGCGCACGCAGTCGACCGCCAGCCCCCAGGGCTGCAGGCGCGAAGACAGCTCACGCAGCGCGGTCGGGCTGTCGTCCACCAGCAAGGCACTGGATGGCGCAGATGGGGCAGATGGCGCAGCAGGTGCAGGCGCAACAGGTGCAGGCGCCGACGCCTGCGCCTCGGGTTCAGCCGGCGGCTCAAGTGGGCGGGGGACCGCGCCGCCTGCCGCCGGCAGCGCCAGCGTGTCGAGCGCGCGCATCACCCGCAGCGGGTCGATCGGACGCGTCAACCAGGCCACGGCGCGGGCCGGTCGCTGCCTGCCGACGAACACCGTCTCGGCCAGCCGCTCGGTGGCTGCGACCAGCTGCACCGACGGCGCATGGTCGGCGTCGGCGAGCACGAAATCGCTCTCGTCCAGCACCGACGACGACTCGTAACTCGGGTTGCGATGGCTGTCCAGCGCAAAGCACGAAGCGAGCATCCTGCGCTCGAAATCGCTGAACCCCAGCACGGCGACACGACAGATCCTGGACATCTTGCAGCCGATGGTGCGGCCCGGCCGGCGGCCTGTCAACGACACAGCGCGTTTGCCCAGGCGGGGCGCTAACATGGCCGCTTTCGTTCGCGCAGGATCCCCCTATGGCCGCCGCCAGCATCTATGACTTCGAGGCCGTGTCGATCACCGGCCAGCCGGCCCACCTGTCCACCCAGCGCGGCAAGGTGCTGCTCGTCGTCAACACCGCCAGCGCCTGCGCCTTCACGCCGCAGTTCGCCGGGCTCGAGCAGCTGTGGCAGGACTACCGTGACCGCGGCCTCGTCATCGTCGGCTTTCCGAGCAACGAGTTCGGCGCCCAGGATCCCGCAAGCAACGACGAGATCGCGTCGTTCTGCCAGCTGAACTACGGCGTGAGCTTCCCGATGATGGCCAAGGTCCAGGTCAACGGTGCGCAAGCCCACCCGCTGTGGCAGTGGCTCAAGGCCCAGGCGCCGGGCCTGCTGGGCAGCGAGGGCGTGAAGTGGAACTTCACCAAGTTCCTCGTCGGTCGCGACGGCAAGGTACTCAAGCGCTACGCCCCCAACGACGCCCCCGAGGCGCTGCGCAAGGACATCGAAAAGGCGCTCGCGGCATGATGTTCAGCCACCTCGAGCCCTACGCCGGCGACCCCATCCTCAGCCTCAACGAGGCCTTCCAGAAGGACCCGCGCGCCGACAAGGTCAACCTGTCGATCGGCATCTACTTCGACGATGCCGGACGCATCCCGGTGCTGGACTGCGTGCGCCGGGCCGAAGCGTCGATGCTGGCCGAGAGTGCACCCAAGTCCTACCTGCCGATCGAAGGCTCGGCCGCCATGCGCACGGCGGTGCAGCATTTGCTCTTCGGCGCCGGGCACGAAGCCGTGACGGGCGGCCGCGTGGCCACGTTGCAGACGGTGGGCTCCAGCGGCGGGCTGAAGGTCGGCGCCGACTTCATCAAGCGCTGGCTGCCGCAAAACGAGGTCTGGGTCAGCGACCCGACCTGGGACAACCACCGCGCGATGTTCGAAGGTGCCGGCATCGCTGTCCACACCTACCCGTATTACGACGCGACCACCGGCGGGCTGAAATTCGACGCCATGCTGGACACCCTGCGCCAGCTGCCGGCACGCAGCGTCGTGCTGCTGCACGCCTGCTGCCACAACCCGACCGGCGTGGACCTCGCGCCCGAGCAGTGGCGCGCGCTGATCCCGGTGCTGCGTGAACGTGAACTGCTGCCTTTCCTGGACCTGGCTTACCAGGGCTACGGCGACGGCTTCGCCGAAGACGCCGATGCCGTGCGTGCGCTGGCCGCGTCGGGACTGACGTTCTTCATCGCCAACTCGTTCTCCAAGAGCATGAGCGTGTACGGCGAGCGCGCCGGTGCATTGAGCGTGGTTTGCGCCGACGCGGCCGAAGCCGAACTGGTGCTCGGCCAGCTCAAGGCGACGGTGCGGCGCAACTACTCCAGCCCACCGATCCACGCCGCCGGCATCGTCGGCCGCGTCCTCACCGACCCGGCGCTGCGCGCGGCCTGGGAAACCGACGTGAGCGCCATGCGCGAGCGCATCAAAGGCATGCGGCGCAGCCTGCACGCGGTGCTGCAGGCCAAGCGGCCCGGGCGCGACTTCGGCTACTTCCTCAGCCAGCGCGGCATGTTCAGCTACACCGGCCTCAAGGCTGTGCAGGTGGACCGGCTGCGCGACGAGTTCGGCGTCTACCTCGTGCGCTCGGGGCGCATCTGCGTGGCCGGGCTCAATACCGGCAACGTCGAGCGCACCGCGGTGGCGATGGCGGCGGTCCTGGGCGCCTGACGGCGCCGGCCGCCGC
>JACZKT010000350.1 GCA_014859905.1 Rubrivivax sp. | reverse complement strand
CCCCATCATCACCGACGTCTCCGGGCGCGGACTCGGTCTTGCGATCGTGCGCGAAAAGGTCGAACGCCTGGGCGGCAGCATCTCGATCGAATCGCACCGCGGGGCCGGCACCGCTTTCCATATCGTCCTGCCGCTGTCGCTGGCCACCTTGCGCGGCGTGCTGGTGCGCGTGGGCGAACGGCTATGCGTCATTCCCTCGGCCCATGTCGAGCGCGTTGCACGGGTGGCCCTGAAGGACATCCGCACGGTGGAAAACCGGGAAACCATCGTGCTGGACGGAGCGGTTGTCTCCCTCGCCGGTTTGGGCGAAGTCCTGGAACTCACCCGCCCCGCAGCCGGTAATACGGCCGTCCATGCCCCGGTGATCGTGCTCGACCGGAATGAATCGCGCGTCGCGTTCCGGGTGGACGAAATTCTCGGCGAGCAGGAAATCCTGGTCAAAAGCCTCGGACCGCAACTCGCGCGCGTACGCAACGTCGCCGGCGCCAGCATGCTCGGAACCGGCCAGGTGGTGCCGGTGCTGAACGTCGCGGATCTGCTGAAGTCCGCCGTGAATCATGTTGCGGCGCCGCACGCACCGGCCGCCGCCGAGCAGACGGGAACCGGCACCAGGCAATCCATCCTGGTTGCCGAGGACTCGATCACTTCGCGCGCGCTGCTGAAAAACATCCTGGAATCCGCCGGCTACGCCGTCACCACCGCAGTCGACGGCATGGATGCGTTTACGACGCTCAAGACCGCAGCGTTCGATCTGGTGGTGTCGGATGTGGAAATGCCGCGCATGGACGGCTTCGACCTCACGGCCAGGGTACGCGCCGACAAACGGTTGGCAGAACTGCCGGTGGTGCTGGTGACCGCACTCGAATCGCGCGAGCACCGCGAGCGCGGCATCGACGTCGGGGCCAATGCGTATATGGTCAAAAGCAGTTTCGACCAGAGCAACCTGCTGGAGATCATCCGGCGACTGATATGAACAGCCTGCCTGTGATCAAGGTCCTGGTGGTGGAAGACTCGCCGGTGGTGCGCGAGTTTCTGGTGCACATTCTTGGCTCGGATCCGGCCATCCGGGTGGTCGGCACCGCGCATGACGGCGAGGAGGCGCTCGACGCCGTGCGCCGCACGCGTCCCGACGTGGTCACCATGGATATCCACATGCCGAAGCTGAGCGGGCTCGAAGCCACGCGCCGGATCATGGAAACCGATCCTACCCCGATCATCATCGTCAGCGGCAGCGACAAGCCCGACGAGGTCGTGACGACTTTCGACGCGATGGAAGCCGGCGCCCTGGCTGTGCTGCGCCGTCCGGCCGGCCTGGGCCACCCCGACCATGAGGCCACCGCCCGCGAACTCGTGCAGACGGTAAAACTGATGGCGGAGGTGAAGGTAGTGCGCCGCTGGCCGCGCAGGCGTGTTGGCGAGCCGGCGCCGCGTCCGGCGGAATTGGGGCTGGCGCAAGAGCGGGCAAAGCTGCGCATCGTCGCCATCGGCGCCTCCACCGGTGGGCCGCCTGTACTTCAGACCATCCTCTCGGCGCTGCCGAAAGACTTCCCGGCGCCGGTCGTGATCGTTCAACACATGGCAACCGGATTCAGCCAGGGATTCATGGAATGGCTGGCGCAGTCATCCGCCCTGCCGGTGCATCTCGCCACCCACGGCGAACGCATGCTTCCCGGTCATGCCTACCTCGCGCCCGACGAGGTGCAGATGAAGGTGGCGCGCCATGAGCGAATCGTCCTTGCCCGGGACGAACCGGAGAACGGTTTGCGTCCCTCGGTGTCTTGCCTGTTTCGCTCGGTCGCCGAGGTCTACGGCTGCGATGCCGTTGCCGGACTGCTGACCGGCATGGGGCGCGATGGCGCGGAAGAACTGCGGCTGTTGAAGGAAAGAGGCGCGGTCACCTTTGCCCAGGACAAGGACAGTTCCGTCGTCCACGGCATGCCGGGCGAAGCGATCCGGCTCGACGCGGCGATGCTGGTGCTGCCGCCGGAAAAGATCGCCGCCGTGCTGACCAGCCTGGCGAACAACGGCCACGCACGATGGAGGAACACATGAAAAAGAATGGCAAGGGACCCATCGAAATCCTCATAGCCGAGGACAGCCCGACCCAGGCCGAGCAATTGCTGCAATTGCTTGAAGAGCACAAATACAAGGTCGCCACGGCGCCCAACGGCAAGGCCGCCTTGGCGCAACTCGCGCTGCGCCAACCGGCCCTCGTGATCAGCGACGTCATGATGCCCGAACTGGACGGCTACGATCTGTGCAAGGCGATCAAGTCCGACGAGGGATTGAAGCACATCCCGGTGATGCTGGTGACCACGCTCTCCGACCCGGACGATGTCATCCGCGGCCTGGAATGCGGCGCGGACAACTTCATCCGCAAGCCTTACGATGAAAAATATCTGCTGTCGCGCATCAATTACCTGCTGATGAACGTCGAGCTGCGCAAGAACCAGCGCATGCAGATGGCCCTGGAAATCAATCTTGGCGGGAACAGGCATTTCATCACGGCCGAACGCCAGCAGATCCTCGACTTGCTGGTTTCGACCTACGAGCAGGCCGTCCACGTCAACTCCGAACTCAAGGAACGGGAAAAGGAACTGGCGCACTCCAACCAGGTGCTGCAGGGGTTGAACCGGATCGCGGAAGGCCTCAATAGTGCCGTCAGCGAGAAGGCCGTGGCGGAGATGGCGTTACAGCGTGCGCTGGAACTGCCGGGGATCAATGCCGGATGGATTTCCCTGCGCACCGATGAAACGGGCTTTTGCCTTGCGGCCGCATGCGGCCTGCCGCCCGCACTGAGCGGACCGGATGCATTCGATGGTGATTGCGCCTGCAGACACCAACTGCTGAACGGCATGCTTTCATCAAGCGCCAACATCATCAAATGCGAGCGCCTCGCCGCGGCAGAAGGCGAGACCCGCGGCCTGTGCTGCCATGCTTCCGTCCCCTTGTGGCTTGGCGACGGCCGCGCCCTGGGCGTGATGAACCTGGCCGGGCATGGCGACGGATTGTTCAGCGAGGCCGAACTGAGCGTGCTGCACAGCGTCGGCAACCAGGTCGCAGTAGCCTTGGAGCGCGCGCGGCTGCACGAGAATCTCGAAACGCTGGTGGCGGAACGCACTGCCAAGCTCGCCGCCGAGATCGAGGAAAGAAAACGCATCGAACAGGAACAGGCCCGGCTGGTGGCGATCATCGAGGCGACGCCAGACCTGGTGGGCACCGCAACGCCGGATGGCCGGCTGCTCTATTCCAATCAGGCTGGCCTGCAAATGATGGGGATCAAAGAAGAGGATTTGCGCACGCTCCGGATTCTGGATGTCCATCCGGAATGGGCGGCCAAGCTGATGCAGGAAAGAGCTCTTCCGCATGCGCTCAGCCATGGCTACTGGAGAGGGGAAACGGCCATTCTCGGGGCAGATGGCCTGGAGATACCGGTGCTTCAGGTGATTCTCGCCCACAAGGGACCGGATGGGACGGTGGCGTACATGTCCACCATCGCGCGCGACATCACGCAGAGCAAGACGAGTGAAGCGCGGATCGCGCGCCTCAACCGCGTTTACGCGGTGCTCAGCGGCATCAACACCGCGATCGTACGCATCCGTGATGACGGTGAACTGTTCAGCGAAGCCTGCCGCATCGCGGTGGAGCATGGCCAGTTTGTCTTCGCGTGGATCGGCAGGTTCGATGCGGACAGCCTGCAGGTGACGCCGGTCGCCCAGGCTGGCTTGGACGACGGCTATCTGGGACAAATCAATCTGATTGCCGATGACGGCATTCCCGGAAGCTGTGCGTTAACCACTCAGGCCCTGACAGAGATGGCGCCGGCGGTCTGCAACGATATCGCCAGCGACGAACGTATGGCACCCTGGCGTGATGCGGCACTGGGCCGCGGTTACCGCTCTGTGGCGGTGTTCCCGCTGCAGCAGGATAGGCGACCAGTCGGCGTATTCGCACTCTACTCCCCGGAGATCAATGCTTTCGATGGCGAGGAGCTGAAGCTGCTGATCGAGATGTCAGGAGACATCAGCTATGCGCTGGAGAATCTTCGCATCGAGGCGCGGCGCAAACAGGTAGAAGGCGAGTTGCGCAAACTCTCTCTGGCGGTGGAGCAAAGCCCCAACTCGATTGTCATCACCGACCTGGATGCAAATATCGAATATGTGAACGAGGGCTTCGTCAGGGTGACCGGCTATAGCCGTGAAGAGGTGATCGGCCAAAACCCCCGCATCCTGCAGTC
>JACZKT010000349.1 GCA_014859905.1 Rubrivivax sp. | reverse complement strand
CCCCCGATCCCCACCTCTGGCTCGAAGACGTGCAAGGCGAGCGTGCCCTGGCCTGGGTGCGCGAGCGCAATGCCGGCAGCGAAAAGCTGCTGCAGGCCGAGCCCGGCTTCGAGGCCATGCGCAGCAGCATCCGCGAGGTGCTCGACTCGCGCGAGCAGATCCCCTACGTGTCGCGCCGCGGCGACTGGCTCTACAACTTGTGGCGCGACGCCGCCAACCCGCGCGGGCTGTGGCGGCGCACGACGCTGGCCGAATACCGCAAACCCGCGCCGGCCTGGGAGACGGTGATCGACATCGACGCGCTGGGCAAAGCCGAAGGCGAAAACTGGGTCTGGGCCGGCGCCGTCTGCCTGGGGCCGGAGTACCGGCGCTGCCTGGTGTCGCTGTCGCGCGGCGGCGCCGACGCCCGCGTCGTGCGCGAGTTCGACACCGTGACCAAGACCTTCGTCGCCGACGGTTTCACGCTGCCCGAAGCCAAGAGCAGCGTCGACTGGCTGGACGCCGACACCGTGTTCGTCGGCACCGATTTCGGCCCCGGCTCGCTCACCGATGCCGGCTACCCGCGCGTCATCAAGCGCTGGCGCCGCGGCCAGCCGCTGGCCGACGCCGTGACCGTGTTCGAGGCCCAGCCGAGCGACGTGCTGGCCTACGCGTCGGTGGACCTCACGCCGGGCTACGAGCGCATCGGCCTGGGCCGTGTCGTCGACTTCTACAACAGCAAGCAGTTCCTGCTCGTGGGCGACAAGGCGGTTCCCGTCGACAAGCCCGACGACGCGCAGCTGAGCTTCTGGCGCGAGCGCGTGCTGATCGAGCTGCGCAGCGACTGGCGCCTCGGCGAGCGGACCTTTGCGCGCGGCTCGCTGCTCGTCGGCGACGCCGCCGCCTACCTGAAGGGCGAACGCCAGCTGCATTCGCTGTTCACGCCGACGGCGACGCGCTCGCTGTCGGGCCATACCGCGACGCGCAGCACGCTGCTGCTGACGGTGCTCGACAACGTCGCCAGCCGCATCGAGGAATGGTCCTGGCGCGACGGCGCCTGGCAGCGCCGCGACGTGCAGGCGCCCTACCCCGGCACGCTGAGCGCCGGCGCGCTGCACGACCCGCTGCTGAAGGACGACCCGCTGGCCGAGGCCTACCTGCTCAACGCCGCCGACTTTCTCAGCCCCGACTCGCTGCAGCTCGGCCGCAGCGGCAGCGACGAGCGCGACTTGCTGAAGTCGCGGCCGACCTTCCATGACGCCGCCGGCATGCGCGTCGAGCAGCGCTTCGCCAACTCTCGCGACGGCACGCGCGTGCCTTACTTCGTGGTCTGGCCCAAGGGCGCCAAGGCCGACGGCGACAACCCGACGCTGCTGTACGGCTACGGCGGCTTCGAAGTCTCGCAGGTGCCCTTCTATTCCGGCGCCATCGGCCGCGTCTGGACCAGCCGCGGCGGCGTCTTCGTGCTGGCCAACATCCGCGGCGGCGGCGAGTTCGGCCCCGGCTGGCACCAGGCGGCGGTGAAGGCCGGCAAGCAGAAGAGCTACGACGACTTTGCCGCCGTGGCCGAGGACCTGATCGCGGCCAAGGTCACGCGGCCGGCGCGGCTGGGCATGCAGGGCGGCAGCAACGGCGGCCTGCTGGTGGCCGCGGTGATGCTGCAGCGGCCCGAGCTGTTCAACGCCGTGGTCTGCCAGGTGCCGCTGCTGGACATGCAGCGCTACCACCGCCTGCTCGCCGGCGCCTCGTGGATGGCCGAATACGGCGACCCCGAGCGGCCCGAAGACTGGGCCGCCATCGCCAGGTACAGCCCCTACCAGAACGTGCCCGACCAGGGCGCCGGCGTGCGGCTGCCGCGGGTGCTCTTCACGACCAGCACGCGCGACGACCGTGTGCACCCCGGCCACGCGCGCAAGATGGCGGCCCTGATGCAGGACAAGGGCCACGACGTGCTGTACTGGGGAAACATCGAAGGCGGCCACGGCGGCGCCGCCGACAACGCGCAGCGCGCGCAGATGATGGCGCTCGAGTACGCCTTCCTGTGGCTGCAGCTGGGGCGGCGCTGAGACGTCGGGCAGGCCGGCGCGGCATCAATACGGCTCCGATCGTGCAAGCCACATGCTGACCTGGATCGACGACACCACCCCGCTGCCGCCGGCACGGTTGGCGCTGGGGCCCGGCAGCGATGCGCCGGGCCTGGTGGCCGCCGGCGGCCACGTCACCCCGGCGCGGCTGCACGAGGCCTACCGCAAGGGCATCTTCCCCTGGTACGGGGCCGGCCAACCGGTGCTGTGGTGGAGCCCCGACCCGCGCATGGTGCTGCCGGTGGCGGAGTTCCGCATCTCGCACAGCCTGCGCAAGACGCTGCGCCGCTTCCTGCGCACGCCCGGTTGCGAAGTGCGCTTCGACAGTGACTTGCGCCGCGTCATCGAGGCCTGCGCGCAAGCGCCGCGGCCGGGGCAGGACGGCACCTGGATCGTGCCGTCGGTGCTGGAGGCCTATGTCGCCTGGCACCAGGCGGGCGCCGTGCACAGCGTCGAGACCTGGGTCGACGGCGAACTGGTCGGCGGCCTGTACTTCGTCGCCATCGGCCGCATGTGCTTCGGCGAGTCCATGTTCGCGCACCGCAGCGACGCCTCCAAGATCGCGTTGGCGGCGCTGGTGACGGCCTGCCGCGCGCGCGCGGTCCCGCTCATCGACTGCCAGCAGACCACGGGCCACCTGACGTCGCTGGGCGCGCGCGAACTGTCGCGCGAGCACTTCGAGGCCCATCTCGCGCAGACCCTGAACGCGGCACCGCTGAGCGATTGGACCTATGATGAATCCGACTGGGCCCGGCTCGCGCTCTGAGCCGGCCCGCCTGTCGATCCCAGCCGAGGCCGCGTGACGCATCCGAAGGAATTGCCGCTGCGTTCGTTGCAGTTCTACGCAACGGCGCACTACCCCTGCAGCTACCTGCCCGACCGGCAGGCGCGCTCGCAGGTGGCCACGCCCAGCCACCTGATCCACGCCGACGCCTATTCGGGCCTGGTGGCCAACGGCTTCCGGCGCAGCGGCATGTTCACCTACCGGCCTTACTGCGACGGCTGTCGCGCCTGCGTGCCGCTGCGCGTGCCGGTGGCCGGCTTCAAACCAACGCGCAGCCAGCGCCGCGCCGCCCGTGCGCACGGCGACCTGAAAGCCCGTGTGCTGCGGCTGTGTTTCGTGCCCGAGCACTACCAGCTCTACCTGCGCTACCAGGCCAGCCGGCACAGCGGCGGCGGCATGGACCACGACAGCGTCGACCAGTACACCCAGTTCCTGCTGCAAAGCCGCGTCAATTCACGCCTGGTCGAATTCCGCGACCCGGGCGTCGGCAGCGAGCCCGGCGCGCTGCGCATGGTCTCGATCCTGGACGTGCTCAGCGACGGCATCTCGGCCGTCTACACCTTCTACGACGACGTCCCCGGCGCCAGCTACGGCACCTACAGCGTGATGTGGCAGATCGAGCAGACCCGGCTGCTGCAGCTGCCGCATGTCTACCTCGGCTACTGGATCGCCGAGAGCCCGAAGATGGCCTACAAGGCGCAGTTCAGGCCGCACCAGGTGCTGGTCGGCGGGCAGTGGCAGGCGGGCGCGCCTGCGTCCCCGCCCTCAGGCAGCTGACCAGAGAGCACCTTCGGCGCGCGCGGCGCCTTGCGCCTGCAGCTTCAGCAGATGCGCCAGCAGCGAACGCTGCGCCACCGGGTGCAGCGCCGCGGGCACGTCGTCGTACACGGCACACAGCAGCGGCTCGATGCCGCACGGCCCCAGCGCCTGCAGCGCCACCGCCACCTTGGCTTCGCGCCCGAGCCGGTGCCGGATGAGCCCGCGCAGCACGGCCTGCGGCTCGGCGACCAGGAAACCGTGGCCGGGGGCCAGCCATTGCAGATCCTCGGCCAGCAGCGCTTCCAGGGCCTGCAGGTAGGCCGCCATGTCGCCGTCGGGCGGGTTGATGACGACGGTGGAGCCCTGCATCACGTGGTCGCCGGTGAACAGGGTGCGCTCCTCTTCGAGCAGGTAGCACAGGTGGTTCGACGCGTGACCGGGGGTGTGGATGACGCGCAGCGTGGTGTCC
>JACZKT010000348.1 GCA_014859905.1 Rubrivivax sp. | reverse complement strand
CAATGGCGTCGGCCCCAGGGCGCCGAGCGCCAGGCGCACGTCGCACAGCCGGCCGGCCTCGTCGTGGCGCGCGGCGAACGCGATCGAGATCGTCGCGATGTCCAGCGCCGGTCGCGTGCCTGTCTTGTAGTAGCGCGCCCGCTGCCCGGGCGGCGCCAGCGGCAGCCGCACCGCGGTCAGCAGCTCGTGCGCTTCGCGCCTTGTGCGTCCGGGCGCGGTGAAGAAGCCGTCCAGAGGCATGGCGCGCAGCGTGACCGAGCCGTCGGCGGCCAGCGAGGCCAGCTCGACCACCGCATCGAGCGCCAGCAACGGCGTCAGCAGGTCGCCGGCGGGCGAGGCGTTGCAGATGTTGCCGCCCACGGTGGCGGCGTTGCGGATCTGGTCGCTGGCGAAGTGGTCTGCGGCTTGCCTGAGCAGCGGCGCATGCGCCTGCACCAACGGGTGTGCCAGCAGCGTGGCCACGGTGGTCAGGGCGCCCAGGCGCAGCGTGCCGCCGGCGGCGTGCACCGTGTCGAGATCCGGCACGCGGCGGATATTGAGCAGTGTGGCGGCCGGGCGCAGGCGCCTGGCGTGGAGTTGCGGCATCAGGTCGGTGCCGCCGGCCAGCACCGTGGCGCCACCGCCGGCGGCCAGCGCCGCCAGCGCCTGCACCAGGCTGGCGGGCGCCAGGTAGTGCTCGAAGGCGGCCATTGGCGCGGCCACTGCGGTGCTCGCTTGCGCGCTCATGGGGTCGCCTCCGCCTCGCGATGGTCGAAGCGCACCGGCTCCACGTAGCGGCCGAACACCCCGACCATGCGCTGCGTGATCTCGCCCACGCTGGCATAAGCCTTGACGGCGTCGACGATGGCGGGCATCAGGTTGCTGCCGCTGCGCGCATCCGACTCGACGCGGTCGAGCGCACGGGCCACGCTGGCCGCATCGCGTTCGGCGCGCACGCGCTGCAACGAGACGATCTGCGAGCGCGCATCGTCGATCCTGTAGGGATGCATCTCGACCTGATGCGCGGCGTCTGCGGCGCTGCGGTAGCGGTTGACGCCGACCTTGGGAAAGGCGCCCGCTTCGATGGCCCGCTGCATGCGATAGGCTTGCGCCGACACGCGCGACTGGATGGTGCCTTCGGCAATGAGCTTGACGATGCCGCCCGCCGCGTCCGTCTCGTCGATGATGTGCTGCATCTCGGCGCGCATCTGGTTGGTCAGCGTCTCGACGTAGAACGAGCCGCCGAGCGGATCCACGGTCTCGGCCAGCCCCATTTCCTCGACCAGCAACTGCATCGTGCGCAGCGAGATGCGCTGCGCATGTTCGCTCGGAATGGTGTAGGCCTCGTCGAAGCAGCACAGCGCCATCGTCTGCGCGCCCGACAAGGCGGCGATCAGCGCGTAATAGGCCCCGCGGACGATGTTGTTCTCGGGCTGCTCGAGCGTCAGGCCGCCGCCGCCCCCGCCGGCGATCATGCGCAGCCACATCGAACCCGGCTTCGTCGCGCCGTAGTCCTCTTTCATGATCCTGGCCCACAGGCTGCGGCCGGCGCGGAACTTGGCGACCTGCTCGAAGAGGTTGCCGAAGATGTTGAAGTTGTACGACAGCCGCCCGGCAAACTCGTCCACCGGCAGGCCGCGCTTGATGACCTCGTCGGCGTAGGCGCGCGCAATGCAGAAGGCCCAGGCCATTTCCTGCGTCGGCGTGGCGCCCGATTCGCGGATGTGGTAGCCGCACACCGACACCGGGCTGTACTTGGGCGCATGCTCGGCGCAGTACTCGATCGTGTCGCCCACCAGCCGGATCGACGGCTGGACCGGAAAGACCCAGGTGCCGCGGCCGACGAACTCCTTCAGGATGTCGTTCTGCGCCGTGCCGCGCAGGCGCTCGAGGTCGAACCCGCGTTTCTGGGCCATCGCCAGGTACATCGCGATCAGGATCGCCGCCGCGCCGTTGATGGTCAGCGAGACGGTGATCTTGTCCAGGTCGATGCCGTCGAAAGCGGTCTCGAAGTCGTGCAGCGTGTCCACCGCCATGCCCACGCGCCCGATTTCGCCTTCGGCCTGCGGGTCGTCGGAGTCGATGCCGCATTGGGTGGGCAGGTCGAAGGCGACGTTCAATCCGGTCTGGCCGTTGTCGATCAGGAACTTGAAGCGCTGGTTGGTGTCGGCAGCGTTGCCGAAACCCGTGTACTGACGCATCGTGAACGGCTGCTTGCGGTACATCAGCGGGTGGATGCCGCGCGTGAACGGGTAGGCGCCGGGTTCGCCCAGCATGTCCAGGCCGCCGCTGGCCTGGACATCGGCCGCCGTGTAGAGCGGCTGGATGGCGATGCCGGATTCGTTGCGCACTGCGCGCACTTCGATGTCGCGTTTCAAATGACCCCCTTGGCGCGTGCCGCGCCTGCCCCCCGCGGGGGCGTGAACCTTCTTCGGACGGCCGTGCGACGGTTCATGGTCGATTCGCCGCGATGAAATCGCAGATCGCGTCCAGCCGCGAGCCGGTCTGGAAGACGCCCTTGAAGCCGAGCGCGCGCAGCGCGTCGTGGTCGTGCGCCGGCAGGTTGCCGCCGATGATCCAGAGCTTGCCGCCCAGGCCCGCCGCTTCGAGCAGCGGCTTGAGCCGGGTGCAGAACGACAGATGCGAGCCGGCCATGCTGGACAGCGCGATGACGTCGGCGTCGTCGCGCCGCGCGGCATCGACCACCTGCTCGGGCGTCTGCCGCAGACCGGTGTAGTGGACGTCGAAACCCGCGTCCAGCATCGCCCGCGCGACCACCTTGGCCCCCTGGTCGTGGCCGTCCAGGCCGGGCTTGGCGAGCAATACCTTGATCGGCTTGTCGTGGTTCATGACGACACTTCCTTGGCGATGATGAGTTTGAGGATCTCGCTGGTGCCGCCACCGATGAGCGTGAAACGCACGTCGCGCAGATGGCGCTGCACCGGGTACTCCATCGCGTAGCCGTAGCTGGCGAGCACGCGGGCGGCCTGGTCGCAGATGCGCGCCGCGGCCTCGCTGGCGTTGAGCTTGGCCATCGCCGCTTCCTTGTGGTGCGGCCGCCCGGCGCCATGCAGCCAGGCCGCGTAGTGCACCAGGTGCACCGCGGCTTCGAGGTCGGTGGCCATCTCGGCGAGCTTGAACTGGATCGCCTGAAAGCGGTTGATCGGCTTGCCGAACTGCTTGCGCTCGCCGGCATAAGCCAGCGCCGCCGCCAGCGCCGCTCGCGCCACGCCCAGCGCCATGGCGCCGGTGATGATGCGTATCTCGGCCAGCGTCTTGCGCAGATGCCCCTCGCCGTCGCCTTCGGTCTGCGACAGGCGGTGGCTGTCGGGCACGAAGCATTCAGCGAACCCGACCTCCGAGGTCGGCAGCGCCCACACGCCCATCTTGTGGATCTCGCGCCCGACGCTGAAACCCGCGAAGTGCTTCTCGACCAGGAAGATGGTGAGCTTGTTCGCCGCACCGGCCTTGGCGAAGACGGTGAAGAAGTCGGCCACCGGCGCCGAGGTGATCCAGGTCTTGCGGCCGCTCAGCACATAGCCGCCATCGACCTTGCGTGCCGCGGTGGCGATGGCGTCGAGGTCCGAGCCGGCGTCGGGCTCGGTCATGCAGATGGCGCCGATCTTGCGGCCCTGCAGCGCGGGCTTGAACAGCCGTTCGACGATGTCGGCGTTGCCGAGCATGTGCAGGAACTTGGTTCCCATCAGCGACTGCATCGCCGCGGCGCCAGCCAGCGACATCGAGCCGCGTGCGATCTCGGCCAGCGCGAGCGAGTACTCCAGCAGGCCGGCGCCGCTGCCGCCGACGTCCTCGGGGTAACGCATGCCGAAGAAGCCGAGGGCGGCCAGTTCGCCGAACAGCTGGCGCGGAAAGGCCCGCGCCTCGTCGAGTGCGGCCGCCTGCGGCGCGATGCGCTCGTCGCTGAAGCGCGCGAAAGCATCACGGATCGCGCGCTGGTCTTCGCTGAGGTCGAAGTTCATCGATCGAGTTCCGCCTCGGTCATGCCGTAGTCGCGCAATGCCGCGGCGCGCGAAATCACGCCATTGCGCACTTCTTCGGCCAGCACCTTGCGGTCGCGCAGCAAGGGATCGCCCCAGCCGCCGCCGCCATTGGCCACCTGGTGGTAGACCGTGCCGCACGGCACGCCGGTGATGAGGTCCTTGTTGCGCGGCACCTCGGTGTGGCCATCGGGATAGCGCAGGCGGATGAAGTTCAGGCCCGCGCCGTGGCCGCCGGCGAGGCCGAAGGCGCCTTCGAAGTCGCCATCGCCGAAGGTCACGAGCTGGGTGTCGTGCGAGCCGATCTCGAAGATCGTCTCCACACCCAGGCCGCCGCGCCACTGGCCGGCGCCGGCCGTATCGGCGAGCAGCTCGTGCTTGATGAGGCGGTGCGGCGTCTGCTGCTCGAACATCTCGTAGTCCTGGTCGAGCACGCCACCCGAGGCGTCGATCATGCCGATGTGGTCGTAGCCGTCGCAGCCCTGCATCGCGCCCGAGCCGCCCTTCAGGCCCATGAAGCCGATGTCGACGTACTTCTCGCCCGTCCTGGGGTCGATGCCGGTGGTCAACGCGGCCAGCAGGTTGTTCCAGCCGGCCGTCACCCGGTCCGGCAGCACCGGCGCCAGGGCGCGCTGGATGGCGTCGGCATTCGGCGGGCACAGGTGGTTGCCGAAGGTCGTGGCTCTCGGGTACGCGGCGTTGAGGATCGTGCCTTCGGGGATCACGATCTCGATCGGCTCGACCATGCCCTCGTTGTGCGGGATGTCGGGGTTGACCATCTGCAGCAGCGTCAGGATGGTGGCCGACGCGCTGGACGTGAATGTGCCGTTGACGAAGCCGTTGGTCTGCGCGTCGGTGCGCGAGTAGTCGAACCGGATGCGCTTGTCCTGGACCTCGATGTCGACGCGGATCGTGAACTTGCTGCCTTCGTGGCGGCCGTCGTAGTAGACACGGCCTTCGCCGCTGTAGCGGCCGTTCGGGATCTTGGCGATCTCGGCTTCCATCATGCGCCGCGTGGCGTCGAACAAGGCCTGCTTGTGCGCGCTGTAGCTGGCCACGCCGTACTTGCGCAGCAGCTCGACCAGGCGCCGCTCGCCCACCGTGCAGGCGCCCATCTCGGCCTTCATGTCGTGCTGCACGATGTCCAGCCGCACGTTGGCGAAGATCAGGTTCCACACGTCCTGGCGCAGCCTGCCGCGCTCGACGACCTTGACCGCCGGGATGCGCAGCGCCTCTTGCCAGACCTCGACCGCGTTCGGGTTGTAGCCGCCGGCGACTGCGCCGCCGATGTCGGCCTGGTGGCCCTTGACCGCCGTCCAGCCCACCAGTTCGTCGTCGACGAACACCGGCTTGAAGGCCGCGACATCGTTGTTCTGATTGCCCAGCGTGAAGACGTCGTTGTGAAAGAAGACATCGCCGGGATAGATCTCGCCGTCGAAGGTCTTGCGGATGTGCTTGCACACGGGCGCCAGCGAGAAGGCCAGGATCGGCAGGTTCTCGGTCTGCTCGAGCATGCGCCCGTCGGCGTCGTACAGGCCGGTGACGTAGTCCCTGGCCTCGCACAGGATCGGGCTGCGTGTGGTCTGCGCCATCGAGATGCTCATCTCGTCGGTGATCGACTTGAAGGTGCGCGCGTAGACGGTCAACAGGATCGGGTCGATGATCATGGGCACACCTCCTCTCGCCCTTGCTGCAGGCTGGCGCTCACCAGGTCTTCACGGCCCTTGGCGTAGAGCACGAACGAGCCGAGCGTGTCGACCACGCAGTCGAAGGAGTCGCTGACCAGGATCGCAGTGGTCTCCTGCTCGATCAGCGCCGGCCCGGCGAGGCGCTGCCCGCTGCGCATGCGGTGGCCGTCGTAGACCGCCACCTCGGCGTAGGCGTCGCGCTCGGGGACGTAGACGCGGCGTCGGCTCTTCAGCGCCGGGCTGGCGTCGGCGTCGCCTGCCGCCTCGCTGCGGTAGGTCGGACGATCGGTGGCGCCGATCGCCTGCAGCCGCACGTTGATGACCTCGACCGGCGAACCCTCGGCCTGCAGCGAGTAGCCGTACAGACGCAGGTGCTCGGCATGGAACGCGGCTGCGATCGCGCCGGCGTCGCGCCGCTCGATCAGATCCTGCGGCACCGCCACCGAGACCTCGTGGTACTGCTTGACGTAGCGGCAATCCAGCCGCAGGTCGACGCGCCGGCGTGCGGCTTCGATGCCCTCTTCGGCGAGCAGCCGCGTGCCCTCGGCCGCCATCGCCGCGACCAGTGCCGACAGACGCGCCCAGTCGATGCCTTCGAGGCGGGCGACGAAGGTGCGCACGAAGTCGTGCCGCAGCTCGCTCATCAGCATGCCGAAGGCGCACAGCACCGAGGCCTCGCGCGGCACGATCTGCAGCGGGATGCCGAGCTCACTGCAGATCAGGCAGCCGTGGATCGGGCCGGCGCCGCCGCCGGGAATGAGCGGGAACTCGCGCGGGTCGAAACCGCGTTTGATGGTCACCTCACGCACGCCCTGCGCCATGTTGTTGCAGGCCACGCGGTACATGCCGGCGGCCGCCTGCTCGATGCTCAGCCCCATCGGCTGCGCGATGTGCTCTTCGATCGCGCGCCGCGCCGCCTGCACGTCCAGCGTCATGCGGCCGCCGGCAAAGAACGCCGGGTCGAGGTAGCCGAGCACGGCATTGGCGTCGGTGGTGGTGGGCAGCCGGCCGCCGCGGCCATAGCAGGCCGGGCCGGGGTCGGCGCCGGCGCTCTGCGGGCCCATGCGCAGCAGGCCTCCTTCGTCGAGCCAGCCGATCGAGCCGCCGCCGGCGCCGATGGTGTGGATGTCGAGCATCGGCAGGGCGATTCGGTGGCGCGCGATCTCGCCGTCGTTCTTGACCATCGGCGCACCCACCGCGACCGAGGCCTCGAAACTGGTGCCGCCCATGTCGGTGGTGATGCAGCGCCGCTGCCCGTGCACACCGACATAGAACAGCCCCGCGCC
>JACZKT010000347.1 GCA_014859905.1 Rubrivivax sp. | reverse complement strand
GCGCCCTTGCTGCTGCTGGCCGTGGCGCGGCTGGACGAAACAGACACCGAGGTGCCCGCGCCCGAGCGCTGGATCTCGCTGGGCTGCGCGATCCAGAACATGCTGCTCACTGCCCACGCCATGGGCTACGGCTCGGCACTGACCAGTGGCCAGGCGCTGGGCTCGCCGCGCCTGCACGCGCTGTTCGCGCTGGGGCCGGGCGAGGTGCCGGTGTGCTTCGTCAACGTCGGCACCGTGGACACGTGCAAGCCGATGCGCCTGCGGCCCGATGCGGAGCGTTTCGTCAGCTGGCTGTAGCGGCCCGCCCGCGGCTGTGCAGACCGGCGGTCATCAAAGCCCCCAGAAGCGGCCCAGCACTGCGCCCGAGGCCAGCAGCACGGCGAACACCAGCTCCATCTTGAAGGTGCGGAACAGCACCTCGTTGAAGGCGATGCCGGGCGGGCAGCGTTTCATGTCCTGGCGCAGCGTCCAGGCCGCCGGCAGCAGCAGGCAGGGCAGCAGCAAGGTGGGCGCGGCGGACAGCCAGGCCATCACCGGCGTGAGGGCAAACGGCCCCAGCAGCAGCAAGGCGTACAGGCGCAGCGAAGCCGTGGCGCCGAAGGTCACGGCGAAGGTGCGACGGCCGACCAGGGCGTCGTGGGCGATGTCGCGGTGGTTGTTGACCGCCAGCGCCGCCGCGGCCAGCGAACCGATGGCCACCGAGGCCACCACAGTGGTGCCGCCGACGTCACCGGTGAGCACCCAGTCGGTGCCCATCACGGCCACCAGCCCGAAGAAGACGAACACCGTCAGTTCGCCGTAGGGCGTGTAGGCGATCGGCCGCGGCCCGCCCATGTAGGCCAGCGCCGCCAGCAGGGATAGCACGCCGATGGCCAGCACCGGCCAGCCGCGCTGCAGCACCAGCAGCAGCCCCAGCGCGGTGGACATCAGCGCCACGATGACGATCGCGTTGCGCACCATGCGCACCGTCAGCCAGCCGTGCGCGGTGGCGCGCGGCAGCCCGGTGCGCGTGCCGGTGGACTCGCCGCCGCGCACGGTGTAGCCGACATCGTTCTGCAGGTTGCTCGCCACCTGCATCAGCAGCGCCGCAGCCAGTACGATCAGCGACACCACGGGGTCCAGCGCCCCGGTGCGCTCCCAGCCCAGCGCCGCCCCGACGAGCACCGGGCTGAAGGCCACCAGCAAGGTGCGCGGCCGCACCGCCACGACCCACGCCGCGGGCGAACCGGCACGCACGTGGGACCCGGAGGTGCGCAGGTCCACGGTCATCGGTGACCCTCGCGCGCGGCAGCCGCCGGCTTGCTGCCGGCGTGGATGCAGGCGATGCCGAAGCTCAGGTTGCGGTAGCTCACGTCGGCGAACCCGGCCTGCTCCATCAGCGCCTTGAAGCTGCGCTGGTCAGGGAAGCGGCGGATCGACTCGACGAGGTAGGTGTAGGCCTCGGGCGCCTGTGCCACCAGCGCGCCCAGCCGCGGGATGACGGCAAACGAGAAGAAGTTGTAGAACGGCCGCACCGGTGCCCAGGGCGTCGAGAACTCCAGGCACAGGAAACGCCCGCCGGGCTTGAGCACACGCAGCGCCTCGGTCAGCGCATCCTCGATGCGCGTGACGTTGCGGATGCCGAAGGCGATGGTGATGGTGTCCACGCTGGCGCCGGCCAGCGGCATGCATTCACCGGTGCCGGCCAGCCACTGGACGTGGCGGTGGCCGCGCGCCTGCCCGGCCTGCATCATGGCCACGCTGGGGTCGCACACGGCCACCAGGCGGTCGGGTGCAGCCAGCCGCGCGGCCACGTCGCCGGTGCCGCCGGCGAGGTCGACGATGCACTGCCCGGCGCGCGGTGCGGCCACACGAACCAGCGTGCGTTTCCACAGCCGGTGGATGCCCATGCTCATGAGGTCGTTCATGAGGTCGTAGCGCCGGGCCACGGCCTCGAAGACGCGGCGGATGCGCTGCTCGCGCTCTTCCTCCTCGACGGACTGGAAACCGAAGGTTCGCGACAGCCGGGTCATGCGGACCCATCAATAACGGCCATGCTGCTTGAAGATGTAGTTGCTGAGTTCCGTCGATTGTGCCGCGAGCCGGTGTTGGGCCTGGTGCACACGGCGCGTGATCGCGCGCATGACGCGGTAGACGATGTGCGGCTCGCTGTCGAGCAGCGATTCGAGTTGCCAGCGCTCCAGGCCGAAGACCTGGCTCGCGCCGCGCGAGACCACCGACGCGTAGTGCACGTTGTCGTCCAGGAAGCTCAGCTCGCCCACCAGGTCACCGGCCTTGAGCATGAACAGCGTCATCTCCTCGGGGCTGCCGGCGCCGCGCGCCACCGCCAGCGAGCCCTTGATCAGCGCGTAGAGGTGGTTGTCGCTGGTGCCCTCGGGCACCAGGACCTCGCCGTCGGCAAGGTCGCGCAGGCTCAGCATCGCGCTCAGTGTGCGGCACTGCGCTGCGGTCAATTCGGCGCCGAGGTGCGACGCGCGCAGGGCCTCGTAGGCTGCAGATTCGGTCATGGTCGGTTGACTCCGGGAGGTGGGTCGGTTTCAAGGGCCGGCATCGGCCGCCGTCCCGTGAACTTGGTCGGCGCGGTGGATGAAGGCGTCGACGAGCGTGTCGGCGATGCGCTGGAACACCGGGCTGGCCAGCGATCCCATCACCGAGTTGGCGAAATCGTAGCTCAGCACGAAGTCGATCCTGCAGCCCCAACTGGACAGCGGTTTCAGGTTCCAGGTGCCTTCGAAGCGCTTGAACGGGCCCTGCTCGAGGCCGATGGCCATGAATTCGGGCCGGCGCTTGGGGTTGCGGGTGGTGAATTCGAAGCGCGCGCCCAGGTAGGCCACCTGCAGCCGCGCCACCACCACCTCGTCGTCGCGCTGCAGCACCGTGGCACTGGCGCACCAGGGCAGGAAGGCCGGGTAATGCTCGGCGGCTTCGATGAGGTCGAACATGCGTTCGGCCGAATGTGCAACGAGGACTGAGCGGCGGGCTTCCATGGCGTCGGGTGGCGCGCATTTAAGCACGGCGGCGCATCAGGACGGCCTCCTCCTGCTCGAGTTCTTCCAGCCGCGTCTCGATGTCGTGGATGCTGCGTCCGAGTTCAGGCAGCATCACGTCCTGCAAGGCGCGTGCACGGCGCACCGAGCGCCGGTACTCCTGCGACAGCCGCACCAGGTTGCCGGTGACGGCCGCCAGCGGCGCCGTGGCGGCCATCAGCGCAACGAAGGCGCGCTGGCAGGCCCGCGCTTCCGGCGAGGGGTTCACCGCCGGCGCTGCCGGCTCGTCGGCCGGCGTCCAGCCGGCGTCCTGCAGCCGCACGCCCATCAGCGACCGCGTCACGCGGCTCAGTACCGAGGTCTCCTGCCCCGCCGGCGGCTGCACCTGCAGGCCCTGCAGGCCATGGCGGGCCAGCGCCGCCTGCAGCGCGTTCATTGCCGCTTCATGCGCTGCACGCAGCGCCCTTTCGAGCTCGGCATGGCGCGCCAGCTGGCGCAGGATCTCGCCCGCCAGCAGCAGGCACTTCTCGTCCAGGAAGACGTAACCTTCGTGCATCGCACGCTGCTCGTCCTTGAGCTCGAGCACGGCGGCGCGGGTGGGACTGCTTTCGCTCACGGGCTTTCCAGATGAGCCGCGATCTGCGCGTCCGACAGCCGCGACAGCTCGCTCTTCGGCAAGCCGGCCAGCAGCCGCCAGCCGATGGCCATGCTCTGCTCCAGCGTGCGCGGCGCGCTCTGGTTGACGAGTTCGCCCTCGAAGGCGTGGCCGAAGGCGAGGTACTGGCGGTCGGTGGCCGCCAGGCCCTCCTCGCCGACCACGCTGGCCAGCACCCGTGCCTGCACCGCGCGGGCGTAGGCGGCGTAGAGCTGGCTCGACAGCGCCGGGTGGTCGGGGTGGGTGTAGTGGCCGCCGGTGCCGTCCTTCATCAGCCGCGACAGGCTGGGCAGCACGTCCACCGGCGGGTAGATGGCACGCCGGTCGAGGTCGCGCGAGAGCACGATCTGGCCTTCGGTGATGTAGCCGGTGAGGTCGGGGATGGGGTGGCCGATGTCGTCGGCGGGCATGGTCAGGATCGACAGCTGCGTGAGCGTGCCGCGCACACCGCGGATGGTGCCAGCGCGCTCGAACAGCGTCGCCAGGTCCGAATACAGGTAGCCCGGGAAGCCCTTGCGGCTGGGGATCTCGCCCTTGCTCGAGGAGACCTCGCGCAGCGCCTCCGCGTAGTTCGTCATGTCGGTCAGGATGGCCAGCACGTGCTTGCCTTCGACGAAGGCCAGGTACTCGGCGGCGGTGAGCGCGAAGCGTGGCGTGAGCAGGCGCTGGGTCGATGAGTCGCTGGCCAGGTTGAGGAACAGCGCGGTACGTTCCAGCGCCCCGCCCTGCTCCAGGCTGCGGCGGAAGAACTCGGCGCTGTCGTGCGGCACGCCGATGCCGGCGAAGACGATCACGAAGTCTTCTTCCGCCGTCGCACCGCTCGCCTGGCGCAGCCGGGCGTGGCTGGCGATCTCCACCGCCAGCCGGTCGTGCGGCAGCCCGCCGCCGCTGAAGATCGGCAGCTTCTGGCCGCGCACCAGGCTGTTCATGAGGTCCAGCGTGGTGACGCCGGTCTCGATGAAGTCGCGCGGCCCGGCACGTGCCACCGGGTTGATCGGCAGCCCTTCGATGCGCTGGTGTTGCCTGGCGGCGATCGGCGGCCCGCCGTCGATGACCTGGCCGACGCCGTTGAAGACGCGGCCCAGGATGCCCGGCGCCAGGCCGAAGGTCATGGGCTCGCCGAAGAAACGCACCACGGTGCCCGGCAGCGTCAGGCCCGAGGTGGACTCCAGCACCTCGATCGTCATGAGCTCGTCGTCGAGTGCCGCCACACGACCCAGGCGGGCGTGGCCGTCGGGGCCGGTCACCTCGACGGCGTCGTACAGGCCGACATCGAGCGTGCGGCGCAGGAACAGCAGCGGGCCCTCGAGCCGGGTGGCGGCACCTTCAGCGCTCAGTCGCATGGGGGGCCTCTGGCGTGAGCCTGGCGTTGGCGGTGGGAGGGGTGAGCTCGGCAAACTCGCGGTCGAGCCGAGCCTCGAGTTCGGCAAAACGTTGCAGTGCCGTGTCGGCCACCTCCTCGCCCATGCGCTGCAGCGGGCGCAGGGTGGCCAGGCGTGCGAGTTGCTCCGGGTGCACACCGGCGGCCACCGCTGCTTCGGCCAGATCGATGAACTTGCCTATCAATCGCATCATCGCGGCCTGCCGCTGCGGGCTGCAGACGCGGTCGATCTCGGAAAACGCCGACTGGCGCAGGAAGGCCTCGTTGATGAGTTCGGCGCAGAACAGCGTCAGCTGCTGGCGCACCGGCAAGGCGTCCTTGCCGATGATGCGCGCCATGCGTTCCAGGTGCGCCTGTTCGTCGAGCAGCGTCAGGAAACGGCGGCGCAGCTTGAGCCAGTCGCCGTTGCCCTGCTCGGCCCACCAGGGCGCGAAGCCGCGAGCGTCTTCGGCGTAGCTCTGCAGCGGGTGCACGGCGGGGTAGAAGCGAGCCTGCGCACGCTTGACGTCCAGCGCCCAGTAGGCGCGCACGTAACGCTTGGTGTGGCTGGTGACGGGCTCGGAAAAGTCGCCCGAAGGAGGGCTGATGGCGCCGATGAGCGTGACCGAACCCCGCGTACCGGCCAGCGTTTCCACCACCGCCGCGCGTTCGTAGAAATCGGCCAGCCGCGACGACAGGTAGGCAGGGTAGCCGCCCTCACCCGGCAGTTCGCCGAAGCGGCCCGAGACCTCGCGCAGCGCCTCGGCCCAGCGGCTGGTGGAGTCGGCCATCAGCGCCACGTCCAGGCCCTGGTCGCGAAAATACTCGGCCACCGTCACGGCGCTGTAGATCGAGGCCTCGCGTGCCGCCACCGGCATGTTGGAGGTGTTGGCAATGACCACCGTGCGGTCCATCAGCGGGCCGCCGCTGCGCGGGTCGGTGAGGGTCGGAAACTCTTCCAGCACACCGGCGAGCTCGTTGCCGCGTTCGCCGCAGCCCAGGTAGACGATGACGTCGGCGTTGCAGCCCTTGGCCAGCGCCTCCAGCAGCACCGTCTTGCCGGTGCCGAAGCCGCCGGGGATGGCTGCCTTGCCGCCCAGCGCCACCGGGAACAGGCTGTCCAGGATGCGCTGCCCGGTGACCAGCGGCGCGCCGGCGGGCAGCCGTG
>JACZKT010000346.1 GCA_014859905.1 Rubrivivax sp. | reverse complement strand
CTTCTGCGCACTGTCGGAGACGTAGCGCGCCTTCTGGCTGGCCACCTGCGCGGTCTGCTTCACTTCCTCCACCGTGGCCGTGGTCTCGCTTACCGCCGTGGCGGTCTCGGCCGCGCCCGAGGCGACCTGGGTGGTGGTGGCGAGAATCTCGCTGGAGGAGGAGGCCAGCACCCCCACGCCTTCGTGAAGATCACGGGTCGTCTGCCGGAGTTTCGCCACCAGGTCGCGGAAAGCCCGCACCAGATCGCCCACCTCGTCGGCGCGGTCGTCGTTCGGCACGCTGACGGTGAGGTCGCCGGCGGCAACCTGCCCGGCCAGGCTGGACACGGCGCGGAGCGGGACAGCGATGACCCGGTTGAGAAGAAAGACCATCACCAACCCGAGCAGCATGGCAGTGCCGCCGGCCACCACGAACAGCCGGACCGATTGCTCCGCGTTGTGCGCGGATTGCTCCACGGCCTTGCGCGCCTTCTCCACCGATTCGTCGCCCAGTTCTGTCGCGATGGTGCGGATGCGCAGATAGCGTTCCTGCTGGGGCCCCAGCAGGAGCGCCCGCGCCTGCTCGACTTTCCCTGCGGCGATGAGGGGCATGAGTTCGTTCTCCCGTGTCCGCTCAAAGGCCTCGTTGGTGCTCGCAAGCTCCCTGATCCGCTCGACCAGGCGCGGATCGTCGGCATTGCGCGCCAGCAGATTCCTGATTCCAGCGGCCATCTCCTCGCTGCGCGTATTGGCCTTCTGAGTCCAGGCGTTCTGCTCGGCCGATGTCGATGCAAGCATGAGGCTGAGGATGGCTGCGCGGGCCCCATTTGCGTCCGACCGCAGATTGAGCAGGCCTGTCGCATTGGCGAACTCGTACTGGTAAAGACGCTTTTGCGATTCCTGGGCCGAGGTGAGGCCCCAGTAGGCTGCCGCGACGACGGTCGCGAGAAGCGCGATCATCAGCCCGAAGCCGAGGAAGAGCTTGCCGCGCGTTGTCAGATCGAGAAACCATTTCATCGTCGTCCTCCTCTGCTGCTTCGCCACCTTGAGCGCCGGGACCCGGGTCTATCCGGCCACCTGTTCCCGTACGACGATCTGCTCGTCGGCGAGCAGTCTCTCGGCATCGAGAATCACGGTGCGATCGGGGGTCACGCCCTTCAGGTATTCCTCGCGTATGCCGGTGAGCGTCGGCAGCGACGCCTGGATGTCGGCTACGGGAATGGCGCGCACGCCGATGATTGCGTCGGCCAGGATGCCGAAGCGCATGCTGCCGGAGTCGAGGACGATGACCTTGTTGAGGTCGGTCAGCCCCTTGTCCGGCAGGTCGAAGAATTTCTTGATGTCGATGACCGACAGAATCTCGCCGCGCAGGTTGACGATGCCGAGCACGAAGGCGGGCGTGCAAGGCACTGGCGTCAGGTGTTCCAGGGGATAGACGTCGCGAACGTGTTCCGATTCGATCGCATAGCGCTCCTGTGCGAGGACGAATTCCACCACCTCGATGCGCTCACCGGCGGCCTCCACCGGCTCGGATTTCCGGGCGAGTGCCTGGGCGCGTGCTTTCAGGATGCGCCGGGTTTCTTCCGCATCCGGCAACGCGGCATGCTCGATCACGGCGCTCGCGGCATCCAGGCGCTGCCTGATTTCAGGCCAGTCTATCCGCGCCTGTTTTCCAGCAACAGATGGGGTTGTCTTGCCAGTGGCCATGCTGAGTTTCCCCTTCTTGTTGTTGATCGTGCACCGTGATTACAGGCGGGCGGCGAGTTTGGGTCTGCTCGAGTGCATCGATTCGATCATTTCCGCGAGCCGGCCGGCGGTCAGGCCATCCGACTCGGGAAGAATCTCGTCGGGCGGATGTATCCGCAGCGAGGCCCGGGCATTGTCGAAGTGCCGCTGCGCTTCGCGGTGCCGCCCCTGCGACTGGCGCAGATTGCCGAGCGCGTAATGGGCGAGCACGAAGCCGGGGTCAAGGTAGAGTGCACGCCTGAGCGACTGCACGGCATCGTCGCCCTGTCCCTGCTCCTGCTGGATCACGGCCAGCAGATACTGGTTGGCCGGGTTGGACTTGTCGGCCGCGATGGCCTGGCGGCACCATTCGGCGGCTTCGCCAAGCTGCCCCCTGTTGGCACAGTCGCGCGCCGCGCGACTCAACTGGTTCGGCTCCTCTGGAGTCGGCACGCTGCCGTCGCCGGAGTCGGCGTGAAGGCTTGCTGCCTGTACGGGCTGGAAGGTTTCCGCCGCCGGCACGCTTCCCCCGACCGGATGCCGGGATTCCTGAGCAAGATCCGCCACCGGGGCCGATACATGGCTTACGAAACGAGGCGCCGCAGCGCTGGCCTCCTTGCGGTACAGGATCGCCCCATCGAACTCGACGGTGGTGAAATCTGAAAACAGGGCGCTTGAAGTCTCGGCGGGGCTCACGATCAGCCAACCGCCATCGACGAGCGCGCGATAGAGATTGTCGACCACCCTCCTGGCCCGTTCAGCGCTGAAGTACATCAACACATTCCGGCAGAAGATGACGTCCATGGCGTTGGTGCCGGTGGTAAGCGAGGGGTAATCGTCGCCCGCCAGATTGAGGGAGGCAAAAGCCACCCGCTTGCGGATCCGCTCGTCAAGCTTGAATCGGCCGTCCTTCTGGGGACGAAAGTAGCGATCCTTGATCCATTCCGGCGTATCGCGGAATGACCACTCGCCGTACCCGCCTTCGGCGGCCTTGCGCAGGAACACGGGATTGATGTCGGTAGCCAGGAGCGTGATATTCCATGGGTCGTCCCTGGCAATCAGCCGATCGAGAAGCATCGCGATCGAATAAGGCTCCTCGCCCGTGCAGCAGCCGGCACTCCAGAGGCGCAGCCTTCTCTCCTTGGCGGCGCGCGCGCGCAGGAGTTCCGGCAGGATGTGCTGTTCCAGTGCATCCAGGCTCCGCCTTTCGCGGAAGAAGTAGGTCTCGCCGACCGTCATGCCGGCTGCAAGGGCTTCGATTTCCCGCTGTGTCGGCGGGGTTGCGAGAAGTCGGTGGATGAAGGATTCCGTATCCGGCATGCCCAGACGGGACGAGGCGGCAGCGAGACCGCGATTGAGATCGGCCCAACGCGCTCGCGGAAAGTGCAGGCCGAGGTGTGTGGCAAGCAGCTCGCTCAGCCTGGCCATGTGTGATTCGGGCAGTGTCACGTGTCTCCGGCCGTTCCCAATGCCCTGGATAGCGCATCGTCTTCCTCCAGCGAGAGGAAGCGATCCAGGTTATGGATAAGGATCAGGCCGTCATCGAGCCTGCCGACACCCTCGATGAAGCCAAGGCCGGGAAGAATGCTGCCGGCATCGGCGAAATCCGTGTCAGCACACTCGACAATTCCGCTGACAGCGTCAGCCACCAGGGCCAGCGGACGACGGGAGGTTCGCGCGATGACGAGACGGTCGTTCAGACCTATTTCCCGACGCGGCAGGTGAAACCGGCGGCGCATGTCGATGACCGGGATGATGCGTCCCCGGACATTGACCACGCCGAGAACGATCTCGGGCGCGGCGGGCAAGCGCGTCACCTGGACGGCCCGCACCGTGCTATCGACGCAGCACAGCGGCAAGGCAATGCGCATGTCATCGAGGCACACAACGGCATACGATCCCATGTCAACTCCGGACCCAGGCCGCAGCGGCATGGGAAAAGCCCGCTTCCGCCTGTCCCCCATACGACCCGGCACCAAGGGTGATGGCCTTTCGAAGCAGGGCGTCCGGCGGGTGTTGATGCCCGCCCCCTGGCCTGCCTTGCGCCCCATTTAGCACCATTGTTGTTATTTGTCCGGCTGAAAGTTAGGGACAGTCTCGGCGCGCGTCAAGGTAGTTGTCGGCGCGGACATGCAGCCATCGGCTGAGTATGGTTGCGGGACTCGGTGGCCATGACGACCGAGTCGCGCTCAGGGTTGAGGGTGACCGGGCCCATGGGTGACCAGTTGCGAGTGGCACCCGACCATCGCGCCGTGTTCCTTTTCAGCCTGCGATAGCGGACCTTCACATGTCCGAACTGGCGCTTGACGACGCGGAACGGATGCTCGACCTTCGCGCGCACGCTGGCCTTCAGACGTTCGATCTCGTCGACAAGCGCATCCACCGACTTGGTCTTGTCAAGGGCCCGGCGCCTGCCGGGCCGCATGGCGATGTGCCACTCGATGTCATCGTTGGCATCAGGGCGTCTGCCCGCTCCCTGATAGCCCGCGTCGACGAAGGCGTCGCTCTCTTCACCATGCAGCAGAGCATTGGCCTGGACCACGGCGTTGATGTCGGCCGCTGTGCCCTTGACGGTGTGAGCCAGCCCCGACTCGGCGTCCACCCCGATGTGCGCCTTCATGCCGAAGTGCCACCGGTTGCCCTTCCTGGCCTGGTACATCTCCGGGTCACGCTTGCCATCCTCGTTCTTGGTCGAGCTGGGCGCGGCGATGATGGTGGCGTCCACCACGGTGCCCGGGCGCAGCAGCAGGCCGTGCTCGGCGGTCAGATGTGCGTTGACCTCGGCCAGCATCGCCGCCGTCAGGTCGTGCTGTTCCAGCAGGCGGCGGAACTTCAACAGCGTCGTGGCGTCGGGCACCTGCTCACGCGCCAGGTCGATGCCCACGAACTCGTGCATGGCCTGGCTGTCGTACAGCGTGTCGTCCAGCGCCTCGTCGGCCAGCGTGTACCACTGCTGCAGAAAGCACGTACACAGCATGCGCGGCACGCCGATCGGCGGACGACCCACCTTGCCGCTCTTCGGGTAGCGCGGCTCGGTCAGGGCCTCAAGTCGCGCCCACGGCGCGACATTGTCCATCTCGCCCAGGAGCTTCTCGCGCCGCGTCCGGCGCGTCTTGCCTGCGTATTCCAGGCTCGCGAAGCTGGTGTGCTTCATGACGCGATCGTGGCTCATCGAAACCTCGCCGACCATCGTGGTGTGCCCTGATATATCAGCGCTTCCCGAGTTCACGCATCCAGCGGTATTGGCTCAGGGCCTGCGTCGTGCTCAGGTGCAGCGGCACCTGGCGCGACTAGGCGAACTTCGTGCGCCGGATCGTCAAGAGGCCGCGCCTGAGGTCGACATCGCCGACGCTCAACGACAGCGCCTCCGACAGGCGCAACCCGGTGCTGTCCAGGTCGATGACCAGCGCGCGGCGTGCGGTGCCGCCGTCGCCTTCGTGGCCATCGCGTGAATTCATCTCGAAATCCCCACCGCGTCCCACAGGAACTGGTAGGACACCGCTGGCCGGCCCTGTGCGGCGCTCTGGCGGCGTTCGCCATCCTCGTATTCGCGCAACAAGCCCTTGACGCGCTCCAGCCCCGCCGGCGTGACGATGGCCTGGCGCGGCGTGAGCCCGCCCAGCGCCGGGATGGCTTCATCGCACCAGTGGGCGTAGTGACGGTGTATGACCTGTTCGAGGGCTTGTGCCAGCGCCTCGGGCGGCAGACCGGAGGCCGGCGATGCGGCTGCCGTCGGCGCGTCGACGTCGCCGGCCTCGTCCGCGTGCGCCAGGCTGCCGACCGGATCGGCCATCTCGCACGTCAGGTGCTGCACCGCCGACCCGGCCAGCGCCTCGAACCAGGCGCGGCCCTCGTCGGCCAGCCGCTGCGTGCGGTAGAACACCTCGATGCGGTCACTCTCGCGGCCGGGGTTGATGGCGGCCAGACTGCGCAGCAGGCCGTCGTCGCCCCGTGTGTCGCGATGCCAGCCTTGCTGCGCGTCGCCGCTCACGTCGGGCTGCGCCGCCAGCGCGGCCGCAAGCGCCGCTGCCTCCCGCACGCGGTAGTGGTCGGTCACCAGCAGCACCGGGTCGCCGGTGGCGGCGTCGAGGATCTGCGGCAGCGGTGCCGGTTCGAACCACTGGGCCAGCCAGGCGCGGGCGATCTCGGTCTCGGCCAGGACACGCACGTTCTCGGCATGGAGCTTCAAGGCGGCCGCACCGGCCAGCACCTGGCGCACCTGCGTGAGCACCTGCATCTCGCGCAGCTTGGCGAAAGGGTAGATGGCGCCCGAGAGTTCCTGGTGCCCGTCGGTGGCATCACCCACCTGCATGATGCGCGCGCCCATCAACATGCCGGGCCTGGCGCTGCGGCTGCCGCTGCGTTCGCGAACGGCCTGCGGCTCGGCCTGGGCGTCCAACTCATCGACCAGCGTCACCCCAACGCCTGGCCGTAAGTCCGTCACCCGGTACAGGCGCAGCGGCCGCTCGCGCAACTGGGCGATCCAGGCCTTCTGACCGGGTGTCAGGTAGGGGCCGTCGCGGCCGAGCAGGTAGGCGTTGATGTCGCGCAGCCCCCGGCGGGCGTGAATCTGACCGCGGGCGATCAGCCACTCGCCGGCGTTGATCGACACCATGGTCATGCCGTCTTCGTCCAGCTGCCAGCCGTCTTCGGGGCCTTCGGGCCGCCAATGGTCCAGCAGGTCCTCGAAGGCACTGCGCCAGCCCTTGCGGTGGCGCTCTGCAAGCCAGGAGATCGCCACGCGCGCGGCGTCTTCGTAGTCGCGCGGGCGCAGGGGCAGGACGCTTGCGGGTGGGGGTGCGGGTGACACGGCTCGATTCTGCAATGGGCGCCGGGCGCCGGCGACGGCGCCCTCGGAGGTTTCATGCCCAGCGGGCTTGCAGCCACTCGATCAGCTGCGCCGGGTTCGACGTGTAGCGCCTGATGGCCTACGCGATTACCAAGGCTATCGGCACACCCTGCCGGCACTACGCCGCCATCGACCAGGTGCCACGCCCGGGCAAGCCGCCCGCGTGTCAGCTCATGGCAGGAATCGATCCACGAAGTCCGCGGGCGTCAGGATGGGGTAGGTGCCGGCCAGGGCCAGCAAGTCCTTGTCACCGGTGACCAGGTGGTCGGCGCCCGAGCCAATGAGCAGGGCCAGGACGGGAAGGTCGTTCGGGTCACGCAATCCGGCCCTGCTGGCCTGCGCGAGCATGGCCGCATCGATGCGCAGCAACTCGGCCCGCACGCCCATCGTGTCGATGAAGTCGGCCAGATCGTCGGGTGATGCCTTCAGCCTGGGTGCCAGGTGCGCCCAGGTTCGTGTCAGCTCGTCGATGACGAAGTCGGAGATCACCAGTTCGAAGGCTCCGGCGCGCCACGCCTTGACCAGGCGCGACGGCGGGCCGCCCGGAAACAGCAGGCCTGAAACCAGCACATTGGTGTCGAGCACCAGCCGCATGGCGGTGCTCAGCGTGCTGTCTTGGTCTTTGTCGCAAGCTTCGTACGCTTGGCGTGATCGGCCTTCATGGGGGGCATCGCCGGCTTCGCCACGCCCTTGGTGCGCTGCGCGGGCAGGGCAGGCAGGCGGCCGGCTGCGCGCCAGGCCTCGGCGGTTTCGGCGCGGGCGCGGGTGGTTGCGCGCTCGATCTCGGCCACCGCTTCGCCTTCGGGCACACCGGTGTAGGTCTGCTCGAGGCGGTCGCACAGCGCATCGAAGCGCTCCTGCATCCGGCGGATGCGTTCGAACAGGCGGGCATCGATGAGGGCCGCAACGGGCTTGCCGTCCTTCTTGATCAGGACGCTGTCGTTGCGGTACTGGACGATGTTGAGCATCTCCCCCAGGTTCTGACGGAAGGCGACGGCGCTGGTTTCGGTGATCATGGCATGCTCGTATGACCGTAATGGTCAATATGGTTTAGCTTAGCATGGCGAGGGCAGGCTGTCTCCGGTGCCGGGCGGTGTCGGGCTGTGACGTTGCCGCACTGAACCGGGGCGCGGTTCGACGGCGCCTCAGAGTCGACCGCGTGCTACCATTGTGCTTACATACGAGCTGAAGGAGGAGATCATGGAAGTGGCAATCCGCAAGATGGGGAACTCGCAGGGCGTGCTGATTCCGAAGCCCATCCTGGCGCAGGTGGGCCTGGAAGGCACGGTCGACCTGCAGGTGCGCGATGGCGTGATTGAGATTCGCGCCGTCCGCCGCAACCCGCGTGAAGGCTGGGCCGATGACGCGCGACGTCTGGCCGAGCAGGGCGGCGACGCGCTGGTCTGGCCGGAAGTCGCCAACGAGGGCGACGACGACTTGGTCTGGTGATGAAGAGCGGTGACATCTGGCTGGCCCAACTCGACCCGACGGTGGGCAGTGAGATCCAGAAGACCCGACCCTGCGTCGTGATCTCGCCCGACGACATGAACGCGCACTTGCGCACCGTCATCGTGGCACCGATGACCACCGCGTCGCGGCCCGCGCGCTTTCGCATTGCGCTCACCTTCCAGGGCAAGCAGGGCCTGATCGTGCTGGACCAGATCCGAACGCTCGACCGTGTGCGATTGATCAAGCGGCTGGGTGCCCTGCGCCCGGTCACACTGGCCGCGACGCTGCAGACCTTGCAGGCCATGTTCGCGCCATGACCCGATCGCCGGCCCGCGCCGTCGCACTCTTGTGCTCACATCCATTTACTTCGCGCGTTCCACACGTCGCGCGGTCTTTGGCAACGCTCGCAGCGGCGCCGAGTGGGACGCGATGAGACGTTGCCGCACGGACCGGGACGGCGCAGAATGTCACCGGTTCGAGGTCTGTTTGCTGCGTGTGCAGAGCGGGGGAACAGGCAGGGGAACAGCGATGGCTGACCAATCTGTTTTCTCAATGGAGACAAGAACTTACGCCGCCGTTTCGAGTCCCATCAGCCACCCCAGGTAACACCACACGTAGCGGCCCCAACGGGGCCGTTGTTGTTGGTGGCAACGGTGCGCGGGGCTTGACAAGCTCGATCGCTCAGCGGCGCCACGAGCGGTAGCCGGACCGGTACCGCTGCGAGTTCGAGCTTGCCGGTCGGGCTGTTGGCTTGGCTGTGCAGCTCGGCCAGCAGGCCCTGCAGACGAAGTCCGGACGCTTTGCTTTGCGCCGACGCCATTGGGCTGTACGCTGACCTGTTGGGTGGGACAGGCACTTCGCGGCTGGAGGGAGTCGATCATGGATTCGATCAACGACGCGCTGGCCGATGTCCTGCGAACCGTGCAGACGCCGGGCGACTTCTGCGCCGCGGGCAACTTCCCGATGAACCTGCCGCTGTTCGAGGTCGACGGCGTCGGCCCGATCGCCCTGCCGCTGTTGCCGACGCAGGCCGCGCAGCTGATTGCGACGGCAGAGCGAGCACCCTATGGCCGCGGCGGCGAAACCCTGGTCGATACCGCCGTGCGTCGGACCTGGCAGATCGGCGCCGATCGCGTGCGCATCGCGGGCAAGCGTTGGCCCGAGATGCTGGCCAGCGTGGTCGAACGTGCAGCCTCCGGGTTGGGCGCCGGCGCCGGCGTGGTGCCCGAGCTGTACAAGCTGCTGGTCTACGACGAGGGCAGTTTTTTCGTCAGCCACCGCGATACCGAAAAGTCGGCGGGGATGTTCGCCACGCTGATCATTGCCCTGCCGTCGCTGCATGCCGGCGGCGAGCTGGTGGTGCGCCATCGCGAGCGCGAAGCGCGGCTCGAGCTGCGCTGCACCGACCCCTCGGAGGCCGCCTGGGCTGCCTTCTATGCCGATTGCGTGCATGAGGTGTTGCCCGTCACCTCGGGGTGCCGGCTCGTGCTGGTCTACAACCTGCTGCGAAAGGGCAAGGGCCGTTTGCCCCGCCCACCGTCGTACGAGCGCGAGACGGCAGCACTTGGCCAGTTGCTGCGCCGCTGGTGCAGTGGACAGGCGCCAGCCGGCGGCGGCCCGCCGCTCAAGCTGGTCTACCCGCTCGAGCATGCATACACACCGGCCGAGTTGTCGTTCGCCGCGCTCAAGGGCGCCGACGCTGCGGCCGCCGGTGTGCTGGCGGCCGCAGCGCGCGATGCGGCTTGCGATCTGCATGCGGCGCTGCTGCGCATCGAAGAGAGCGGTTCGGCCGAGTACACCGGCTACTCGGGGTCGCGACACTACCGTCGGTATCACGAAGACGACGACGACGACGGCGGCGACGAGTTCGACGTCGGTGAGGTCTTCGATCGCTTACCGACCCTGTCGCACTGGCGCGGCCCCGACGACAGTGCCGCAGCGCTGGGCGTCTTGCCCTTTATCGATGCCGAGGTCTGCCCCGCCGATGCGCTGCTCGACATCGAACCCGACGAGCAGCACTTCCACGAGGCCACCGGCAACGAGGGTGCCTCGTTCGAGCGTAGCTACCAGCGCGCGGCGCTGGTCCTGTGGCCACGGTCACGGCGGCTGGAGATACTGGCCCGGGCCGGTTTCGGTGCCTCGCTGCCCGCCCTGGACGGCCTGGTGGCGCGTTGGGTCGAGGCCGGCGCCGAGCCGGGCGACGCGACGTGGCGCGAGGCCCACGCGCTGGTGGGGCA
>JACZKT010000345.1 GCA_014859905.1 Rubrivivax sp. | reverse complement strand
CAAGGCTGCTGCGGAGCAGTTGCCCAAGCTCGACCGCTGGCGGGCGCTGTTGGCCTACATCTGCCAACGAATCGTCGGCCAGATCGGCCTGCCAACCCCGCCGCCGACACTCCCGGCACCTGGGTAACTGCTGTTTTTAGGATCACACTTCTGGAAACTCTCAGCCCCCGCGCACAGCGCATTCACAAGGCGCAGCTGCAGCCTGGCTACCCCGCAGGAACCGTCCGTGCGGCGCTGCCTAACCCTTCGCTCAAGCGGAGCGCCAACGGCAGGCCACCAGGCCCGGTCTGGCGGTACGCGGTACATTTTCGCCAGCCCGGGCCTGGCGTCCTGCCGCTGTCGCCCGCTTAGCTCAAACGTTAGGCCTCAGGGTCAAGCTTCCCGCCATGCGAACCGTCTGGACATCTGGTCTGCTCGCCTTGGCGCTGCTCGCGGGGCTCGCGTGGTATCTTTCGCCACTGGAGCCGGGTGTGGTTGCGTTGCAGTTCGCCTTTACGCCCAGAGCCTTCGGGGAGATCATTCACTTCTGGTCCCCTGAAGACCTTCTTCGCTACCGGCGGCACCTGCCAGTTGACCTTCTCTTGCTGGCAGCCTACGGCTCGTTCGGCTACCTGCTGGTCATGCGAACGAGCGTGTTCAGTTCAAGCAGTCAGCCGCTGCGCCGTGTAGTGCCATGGTTCCTCCCTCTCGCCGCCTTCTTCGACGCCATGGAGAATGCGCTGCACTGGTGGTTAACCGAGGTGCCGCGTTTCGGGGTGCCGTTTGTCTATGCTGCGTCAGCAAGCTTCTCCTTTCTCAAGTGGGCGTTAATCGTTGGCTTCGGTCTTCTAGTCGCCTATGCTCTATCTCGCGCTGAGGCCTAACCCTTCGCTCAAGCGGAGCGCCAACGGCAGGCCACCAGGCCCGGTCTGGCGGTACACGGTACATTTTCGCCAGCCCGGGCCTGGCGTCCTGCCGTCGTCGCCCGCTTAGCTCAAACGTTAGGCCTCGCCACTCGCAGCCGTGGCAGTCCGCAAGCTCTTGAACTGCCGAGTACGGCGCGCTCGTCCCCCGGCCTCATGTGGCTTAGAGCGGCAGGTGCCTACGGCTAGACTTTGCGCATCTGGCCGCGTGCCAGAAGATAAAGGAGGAGGCGTGGAAGAACACGATACTCTCAGGCTGGCTGCTGAACTTGCCGACGCCGAGCTTGGCGTCGCCGAAGAGCTCGCGTGGCCACTTGCAGTGTTTGCCGCAATCGCGGCACATCTCAAGTGGCAGAGTTGGCTCATCACGGTAGCCTGTGCAGCAAGTGCGTATTGCCTCGCCATCTACAGGTATCGCCGCAAACAGGCAAAAGCCGAGGATGCCTACTTCCGCGCAGCGTCGTTGGGCAAGTATGCGCGCGCCTTCAACAGCAAGGCCTAACCCCTCGCTCAAGCGGAGCGCCAACGGCAGGCCACCAGGCCCGGTCTGGCGGTACGCGGTACATTTTCGCCAGCCCGGGCCTGGCGTCCTGCCGTCGTCGCCCGCTCAGCTCGAACGGCAGCACAAAATACACCATGCCCGATTCGTTGCCATCAATTGATCTAGCGGTTCATGGCTCGCCTCTTAGCGAGCTGAGAGCCTTTGCTGAAACTGCAAGGCAGTCCGCTCGCTTCAAGGTTGAACTTATAGAGAACTTCATGTCCGATGGCGGGCTGCATGTTCTCAATCTCAGATACTTGGGAAACTCCACCCACGAACAACTTGGTGCCCAATTCATCTCAAGGACAGACCTGAAGGCTCGCTTGGCTATCGAGGTACGTGCCACACGATGGGAGCCGGAAGACCCGCCAACGTACGAAATCTACTGTGCCGCCGCAAGAGAGTTATTGACACCGCTGATTAAGGATTACAACTCACAGCATAAAACGAGGTATAGACTTCGAGTGCCAAGTAAAAACTCGCTGCAAGCCACGCTAACACCGGCTTCAGCGGTACTGTTTGGTCGTTTTACTAAACTTGCCAATAAATCAGCGCTTCATCCATTGGATTGGGGGCGCTTCTACGAATTCGTTTGGAAGAGTCGATCTGCACCAGTCTACGAGGAGCAGATGACGCAATTGCTTAAAGCACAAGGATTCTCCGACGAGTATGCCGAGAGAATATCCTCCGTCTATTCACATCTTTGTAGCTTTAAGGCACATCGCTAAGAGTGCTGCCGAACCCCTCGCTCAAGCGGAGCGCCAGCGGCAGGCCACTAGGCCCGGGCTGGTGGTACGCGGTACATTTTCACCAGCCCGGGCCTGGCGTCCTGCCGTCGTCGCCCGCTTAGCTCAAACGTTAGCCCGCACCAAATGCAATTCAAGCGCTCGGAGCCT
>JACZKT010000344.1 GCA_014859905.1 Rubrivivax sp. | reverse complement strand
GCACTCAGGCGCGGGTCATGCTCCGCCATCGCGCCCGACGTGGACACGCGTTCATGGCTGCATCCGATCTCCTGCCCGGGCGACTCTAGGCGGATCGGGCGCCCGTGTGTTGACCGCGCGCAACCGCGCCGCGAGCCCTTGCGCGATCATCTTCGTCGGGCGCGTTTCCAACCCTGCCCCAAGCCCGTCATGTCGACCGCCCCGGACAAGCCCCCTGCCATACGAAGAACGAGGCTGGTGTTGCTGGCGGTGACCGTCCTCGTGCTGGCCGCCGCGTCATCCCTGCGACGCGACCTCGACGCGGGGGCCACGCTCGACGTCCACGCGGTCGACCAGATGCTGGTCTTCCTGGCCCTGGCCGACGGGCCTTGCGCCTTCCGCGCCGCGGAACTGGGCTCGCACGCGCGCACCGTGATGTGGCTGCTGGAGAAGCTGACGCCGGCGCGCTTCGATGTCTCGCCGGCTGGAGCGGGCGTGCTCGTGCGCGTGCTGCCGGGCTCAGGGGCAGTTGGCTGAATCGGCCAGCACGGCGATCGCCTGCGCCAGGCCGTCGGCCACGCGTGCCATCCGCACATAGTCGATCTTCTCGGGCGTGTCCGACGCGGCGTGGTAGTGGGCGTAGCGGTAGAAGGCGGTGTCGGTGACCATCACGGCGGCATAGCCCGCACGCCAGAACGACCACTGGTCGCTCCAGGCGACCCCGGGCACGATGGCCGGGCTGGCCAGTCGCTCGGCAGGGAAGTCCGAACGCGAGCGGAAAGCGCGCACCAGCGCGTCGAGGGCGCGGCGCGACCGCAGGTTGGACACGAAAGCGATGAAATTGCCGCGCTGCGGATAGAACCAGCGCAGCAGCGGCGGGTAGGCCTGGCTGCCGGGTGCATCCGAGTAGCAGCCGAGCATCTCCAGCGACAGCATGAGCCGGATGTCGTCGCCGCGCCGGCGCGCCGCGCTGGCGTAGATCCAGCTGCCCATCTGACGCGTGAAGAAGAACGGCGCCTCCTCGTTGACGAAGGCGACGAGCTTGACCGTGCGGCGCAGCGAGCGTGGCTGCAGCTCCCTGGCGATCTCGATCAGGCTGGCCACGCCGCTGGCATTGTCGTCGGCGCCCGGGCTGCCGCGCACCGTGTCGTAGTGGGCGCCGGCGACGATGATCTCGCTGCGGCCTGCGGTCCCCGGCAACGTGACCTCGAGGTTCTCGCAGCAGACCCGGTGCGTCTGGTAGTACCGCGGTGCCGCCTCGCAACCCGCCTCGGCGAAGGCGCCGCGGATGTAATCGGCCGCCGCGTGCAGCGCGTCTGGCCGCCAGACGTTGCGCTCGCCGATCGTCTGCGCGAGTGCTTGCACGTGGCGCCTCAAGCGCCGCTCCGAAACCATCTCACGGCTCACGGACGTTTCCTTCACACTCCGGGCGGGCAAGGCGATCACCGTCTGCATCCTCACACGGCCAAGGCCGGGCGAATTGCGCTGGCGCAACGCTGCCGGTGCGCGACAGGTCCAGGCTGCTGAACACCCTTGCCGAGCCATCATGAAGGCCCTCATCGTCAGCGCCGATCGATTCGAAGACAGCGAACTGCTCGAACCGGCACGGCGCCTGCGCGAGGCGGGCGTCGCGGTGGACATCGCCTCGACACGGCGCGGCGTCATCACCGGCAAGCATGGCCACCGCGTCGAGGTCGACAAGTTGGTCGGGGCGGTGGATGCCGCCGACTACGACATGCTGCTGCTGCCTGGCGGGCAGGCGCCGGCAGCGCTGCGTGGCGACGCTGCGGTGCTGCGGCTCGTGTGCAGCTTCGTGGCCGCGGCCAAACCTGTCGCGGCCATCTGCCACGGTCCGCAGTTGCTGGCCGCTGCCGGGGTGCTGCAGGGGCGTCGCGCCACCGGCTACCGCACGGTGGCGGGCGAGTTGCTGGGCGCCGGCGCCGCCTACGAGGACCGCGAGGTCGTCGTCGACGGAAACCTGATCACGTCGCGCCAGCCTGCGGATCTGCCCGCATTCATGGACGCGGTGATGCGCAGGCTCAAGCCGGCATGAGCGGCAGGGAACCTGAAAGCATGCGCCGGGTCGGTGACACCGCAGCCGTTTCGCAGGCCCCGAGACAGGCGGGCCGGCGCCGTGTCGGGGGGCGATGATGGTCCCGATCCAGTCGCTGCTGCACCGCATCCGGTGGGACGAGCAATTCGGCCGCGCCCAGTTCACGATCGGCTACTACGACCGCTCGCGGCACGCCATCGTCACCCTGCCCTTCGAGCGCCTACACCTCGAACCCGGCGATCACTTCTCGTTCACGGCGATCGAGGCGGACGGGTCGGTGCACGAGGTGCCGTTTCATCGCGTGCGCGAGGTCCGTCGCAACGGTGAGCCGATCTGGCAACGCCGGGTCGGCACCGATTCGAGACCAGCCGCAGACGGCTCGGCACGCTGTCGCTGAGGTGAGTGAGCGGCCGGCGGCGTGACGGCGCTGTCGCTGGCCGGCGCGCAGTGGCGCCTGGTGGACCTGAGCGGCAGCTGCAGCACGGCGGATCAGCCAGCTTCGGCGGCTGCTGAGGGTCGCCAAGAGCCAGTCGCCTTTCGAAGTTCAACGCCAAGAGAAACAGTCGCCGAGTCTGCGCGTCCAGATAGCCGCCGCTGACGGCGGGCTGCGCCCGGCCATTTGCGGCAGTTGGCGACAGTCAGCAATATGCCCGGCCGTCGCACGGTCGGAAACAGGGGTTCCGACCAAGGCTGTCTGCGCACTGCTACAGATTCCCAGCCTCGTGTCCCACATTGCACGAGCAGCGCGATCACTTGGCGCGCGGCAGATCCAGCATCGCACGCAAACCGCCGCCGACCCTGTTCTCCAGGGCGAGGGTCCCGCCGTGGTACGCCGCCGCGTCCCGCACGATCGCCAAACCGAGCCCCACACCCCCGGTGTCCAGACTGCGCGACGCGTCCAGGCGAACGAAGGGCTCGGTGACTCGGGCCAGGTCGGCTTCCGGAATCCCAGGCCCGTCATCTTCGATCACCACGCGCAGCGCCGCCGCGGAGTCTTCGATCTGCACGGTCACGTTCTTGCCATGTGCCACCGCGTTGTCGATCAGGTTGGTCACTGCACGCTTCAGGACCGACAGCTTGCCGGCATAGGGCGCTGGCGTCGCGTTTCCGGGTGGAGGTTCTTCCAGGCGCACCTGGCGCCCGAGCGCCTGCTCGTCCTCGACGATGCTCGACAGCAGCGCCTCCATGTTGATCGGCTGGATCGGCTCGGCATCCTCCAGACCGCGCAGGTAGGCCAGCACGCTGTTGACCATGCCCTGCATGGCGTCGATGTCGGCATTCAGCTTGTCCTGCAGGTTTGGATCGTCGACCAGCTCCGCGCGCAGCCGCATGCGGGTGAGCGGCGTACGCAGGTCGTGTGATACGGCGGCCAGCGCGCGCCCGCGCTCCACCACCAGTTGGCGCAGGCGATGCTGCATGAAGTTGAAGGCCTCGGCCGCGCGTCGCACCTCGGTCGGGCCGCTCACGGGCAGCGGGGCAGCATCCAGGTCGTGCGCAAACGCCGTCGCGGCCGTCGCCATCTGCTGCAGCGGCTTGGTCGCCCAGCGTACCGCCACCAGCGACACGATGATGACCACCGCGAGCGTGATAGAGACGTGCCAGATGAAGCGCAGCGGCAGCGCTTCGAGCGCGGGCATGCCCGGGTGCACATGACCGTCGGCCAGCATCGCGGCGCGTTCCTGCAGGTGCAGCAGCAGGCTGGCGAACTGCGCGGCCAACAGGCCGAGCACCAGGATCAGCGTCATGCGGCCGGACAGCGAGCGCGGCAGCAGTTTGGCGAGCATCAATCGCATGAGGGCAGACCCTCCACGGCGGCAGCCAGTACGTAGCCTTCTCCGCGCACCGTCTTGATCAGTCCGGACTCGCGCCCGGTGTCCTGCAATCGCTGGCGAAGTCGACTGATCTGCACGTCGATCGCGCGGTCATAGGGCTCGGCCTCGCGGCCATGGATGAGTTCGACCAACTGGTCGCGGTTGAGCACCCGGTTGGGGTGATCCAGCAAGATGCGCAGCAGACGGTACTCGGCACCCGACAACGGGGTGGCCACGCCATCGGCGCCCGTCAGCACGCGAGTCGCCGTGTCAAGCTTCCAGCCGGCGAAGGCCAGGCAACGCTGGGTGTCCGGCTTCAGGTTGGGCGGAAGCGAACGCGTGCGGCGCAGGATGCCCTTGATGCGCGCCAGCAGCTCACGTGGGCTGAAGGGCTTGACCAGGTAGTCGTCCGCGCCCATCTCGATGCCGAGGATGCGGTCGGTCTCCTCGCCGCGCGCGGTGAGCATCAACACCGGCAGGTTGGACTTGGCCCGCAGGTCGCGGCACAGCACCAGGCCGTCGGTGTCAGGCAGCATCAGGTCGAGCACCACCAGGTCGATGGCGTGCTTGTCGAGCACCTGCCACATCTCCCGGCCACTGCCAGCCGGCTTGGCATCGAAGCCGCTGCGCGCCAGGTAGTCCACAAGCAACTGGCGAATCTCGGGGTCGTCATCGACGATCAGGATGCTGTCTTTGGGGTCCATGACGATAGCGTGGCCGAGCGGTGTGCTCGGCCACGGCGAGTTTTGTATCGCAGTGTTGCATGCGATCAAAACGCAAGCTGGCGATGCAATTCCCTCGACCGCCGCCATTCGGCCGGCACCTTGCAGCGGTTTCAATGCTGGCAGGTCCACACACCCCGGGGTGATCCCAGCATGTCTGCCATCTTTTCGTTTGGAGAGCGCCTCGACGGCTACTCCGTGCCGGTGCTCAACGAGCGCGCTGTGCGCTCTGCCGCCGGCATCGTCTTCTTCTTCGCCATCGTGTCGTTCATGAACGCCTGGCTGATCGGCAACTTCCAGCCAACGCGGGTCTTCGTGGTGGCCTTCCTGATCGACTTCACGCTGCGCATCTTCGTCAACCCGAAGTTCGCGCCCAGCCTGATCCTGGGGCAGTGGATGGTGCGCAAGCAGCAGCCCGAATACGTCGGCGCACCGCAGAAGCGATTCGCGTGGGCGATCGGCTTCGTGCTGGCGGTGGTGATGTTGTACCTGGTCGTGATCAAGCATGTCATCGGGCCGATCAACCTGATCGTCTGTGCGGCCTGCCTGGTGCTGCTGTTCTTCGAGACGGCCTTCGGCATCTGCATCGGCTGCAAGGTCTACAACTGGTTCAACAAGGACCAGGCGCAGCTTTGTCCGGGCGGTGTGTGCGAGCTCGAGCCGGCACGCGGTGCTGGCGGCAGCTGGGCGCATGCGGCCGTGGTGCTGGCCTTCATCGGCGTCGTCGGGGCCTGGACAAGCCACGTGGCGGCCAACGATCCCTACGCCCGCGCGGTTGCCCCTATCGCCGTGCCGGCCGCGGCCTCGCCTGCCGTGGATGCGGCCGAAGCCGAGCGCTGCAAGGTGCCCGACTTCGCCAAGGCCATGGGCCATGAAGAAAAGTGGAAGCTCCACAACAACTGCAAGTGAGATCGCCCGCCATGAACCACCCACTTCACACCCGTCGACGCTGGATCGCCGCCCTGGCGGCGGCCGGGGCCTCGCTCACGATGCTTTCTGTGGCCCATGCAGCCCAGCCCGTCGTCGAGATCATCGCCTTCGCCCACCCGCCGGTGCAGTCCGCGCTCAAGCCGCTGCGCGAGTGGCTGGCCGCGCAAGGCACCCGATTGAAGGTGGTCGAGATCGACATGGAGACGCCGGCTGGCGAGAAACGACTTCAGGCCGTAGGCGTGACGGGCCATGTGCCCGTGGTCGTGCTCATCGATGGCCACCACTTGCACAAGCGCGCCGACGGCAGCAGCGTCGATCTAGTGAGCTTCCCCGCTGGACCGGGCACGCCGCAGGGTGTCAATGGCACCTGGTCTGCCGCGGATGTCGAAGCCATCCTGAAGGCGCGCCTGAAGTGAACTACCCGTGCGTGCCTTCATGAACCGCATCTGGGCCGTTGTTCCGGCGAACTGGCTCCGTCTCACCGGCCTGCTCGCAACATGCTGCATCTGGCTTGCGCTGCCCACGACGGCCCACGCACAGGAAGTGCGCTTCGAGCGCGTAGCCGAAGGCGTCTACGCGCACATCGGCGACCTCGGCGGCCGCACAACGGCGAACCAAGGGCTGAACGCCAACATCGGGCTCGTGGTTACGCCTGGCGGTGCGGTCCTGATCGACAGCGGCGCCACGGCCCGCGGCGCTCAGCGTATCCACGAGGCGGTGCGCAAGCTCACGTCGCAACCGCTGAAGTGGGTCATCAATACCGGTGGCCAGGACCACCGCTGGCTCGGCAATGGCTACTTCAAGACCCAGGGCGCGCAGTTGATCGCCCACGCGAAGGGCGAGCCCGACCTGCGCAACCGCGGCAACGACCATGTGGACGCGCTGCGCGCGGCGTTGGGCGAAGGGGTGGACGGCACCTTACCGACACTGCCGGACCGCTGGATCACGGGCACCGATGAAAGGCTGGACCTGGGTGGCGTGACCTTCGAGTTCAGGCATCGCGGCGGCGCGCACACCCCGGGCGACATGCTCGTGTGGCTGCCGCAATCGCGCGTGCTGTTCAGCGGTGACGTGGTCTATGTCGACCGCTTGCTGGGAGTGATCCCGGTGAGTCAGACCAAACCATGGCTTGCCACCTTTGCCGAGATCGAGCGTCTCGCACCAGCACGCATCGTGCCGGGCCACGGCCGCGTGACCGATCTGGCGACCGCGCAGGCCGACACCCGCGACTACCTGATGGCGCTCCGGACGCACATGAAGAAAGCAGTTGACGACGGCCAGGACATCAGTGCGGCGGCCAAGGCCTTCGACGCAAGGCCGTGGCTGCCCCTGATGAACGCGGCCGATCTGATGCCGGGCAACGCCAGTCGCACCTACCTCGAACTCGAACGGGAGTAGTGCGTGGTCATGCTGTCCGGAACGAAGTTCCCTAGGAGAACCCCATGAGTCTTGTCATCGCAGAAGGCCTGACCAAGACCTACCGCGCAGGCGAAGTCGAGGTGCACGCCATCAAGAGCGCAGACTTTGTCATCGAGCCAGCGTCGTTCGTCGCCTTCGTCGGCCCCTCGGGCAGCGGCAAGAGCACCCTGCTGAACATGATCGGCTGCCTCGACCACCCGACCGCCGGCAAGCTGACCGTGCTGGGCACCGACATCTCGACGCTCGACCGCCGCGCCGCGGCCGACTTCCGCGGCAAGAACATCGGCTTCATCTTCCAGGACTTCAACCTGGTGCCGGTGCTCACCGCCTACGAGAACATCGAGTACCCGCTGATCATGGTGCAGGAGTGGCCGGCCGAGAAGCGGCGCGAGCAGGTGATGCGACTGCTCAAGGCCGTGGGCATGGAGTCCCAGGCCGACAAGCGACCCGACCAGATGTCGGGCGGGCAGAAGCAGCGGGTGGCGGTGGCGCGCGCGCTGGTCAGCAACGCCAAGATGGTGCTGGCCGACGAGCCCACCGCCAACCTCGACCACGACACCGCCCACCGCATCATCGACCTGATGAAGCAGATGCGCGACGAGTTCGGCACCACCTTCATCTTCTCGACCCACGACCCCAAGATCATGGCCGAGGCCGAGACCACCTACACGCTGGAAGACGGCCGGGTGCTGTCCCGCACCAACCACCAGGAGGCCGCCCATGCTTGACGTGCTCAAGATCGCCGGGCGCAACCTGTCGCGCTACCGCCGCCGCACGATGCTGACGCTGCTGCTGATCGTCATCGGCATGGTGGCGGTGCTGCTGTTCATCTCCGTCACGGGGTCGTTCAGGGCCATGATGGTGGGGCAGATCACCGACTCGGTGCTCGGCCACCTGCAGGTGCATCGCAAGGGCTACGTCGCCTCCATCGACACCTTGCCGCTGAACCTGAACATGAAGCCGATGGCAGTGGCCAAGGTCGAGGCCGCATTGAGCCAGGACAAGGCCGTCGAGATCTGGTCGCCGCGCGTGAAGTTCGGCGGCATGTTCAGCAACTTCACTGAGACCACCAGCATCCGTATCAACGGTGTGGACCCGGAGCGAGAAGCGGCCACGGCACCCTTGCTGCCGGGCCGCATGGCCGAGGGACCGAAGGGCGGCGCCCTCGTAGAGAAGGGCCAGATCGTCATCCCGCTGCTGCTGGCCCGCGGCATGAAGGTCAAGGTGGGTGACACGGCGGTGATCGTGGCCACCAACCGCGACGGTTCGGTCAACGGCAAGACCTTCGTCATCCGCAGCGTCACCGAGGCCATCTCGGGCCCCGGCGGGCGCGACGGCTACATGCACATCGACGACGCGCGCGAGCTGCTGCGCATGAAGGACGCCGAGGTCAGCGAGATCGCGATCCGGCTGAAGGACCCGGCCCAGCTCGACCGCGTGACAGCCTCGCTCAGCGAAGCGCTGGGCTCCTCGAAGGGCAAGACGGCCAATCCACCGGCCGGTGCCGCCAGTGCAGGCGCGGGTGAAGGCGCTGGGCCAGGCAGCGGCCAACCGCAGCTGGAAGTCCACACCTGGGCCGACCTGTCGCCGTTTGCCAGCCTCGCAAGGATGATCGACCTGATGACGGTGTTCATCAAGGTGGTGCTGGTATCCATCGTGCTGGTCAGCGTGATGAACGTGATGGTGATGGCGGTGTACGAGCGCATCCGCGAGATCGGCACCATCGCCGCCATCGGCACGCGGCCGTCGCGCATCCTGTCGCTGTTCCTCTCGGAGGGGCTTCTGCTCGGGGTCATCGGGACCGTACTGGGCACGGTGCTCAGCCTGGCGGCGATCTATGCCATCAACCTCTGGCAGCCACATTTCGCCTTCGGCCAGCAGTCCGACCTGGTGATGGCCCCGACGATCGGCGCCGGCCAGGTGGTGACTGTCGCGCTGCTGGTGGTGGGCGTGGCCATCCTGGCGAGCTTGCAGCCGGCCTGGAAGGCGTCGCGGCTCGATCCGATCAATGCGCTGCGGCACGTTTGAGCGCAGCCTGGAGAACAAGATGAAAACACGAACTGTTTCGGCGCAGACTCATATCGCGCAGCGATGTGATGTCGCAGCCAAAAAGCTGTTGTCCCTGATCCCTGTGGCCTGGCTGCTCCTGGCCGCACCTGCCTTCGCCGTCGACGGTACGGCCTTGTTGCAGCAGCTCGATCGCAAGATGGAGCCCGAGACCTACGAGATGGTGCGCAAGCTCGTCAACATCGAGCCCGACGGTTCGCGCAAGGAGTTCGTCCTGTACTCGGTGAAGAAGGGCAAGGACAAGATCGCTGCGCTGTTCCTCGACCCGGCCAGTGAACGTGACCGCGCCACGCTGCGCCTGGGCGAGAACATGTGGCTCTACATACCCGCCGTGGGCAAGCCGGTGCGCATCACCAGCCTGCAGTCGGTGACCGGGGGCATCTTCAACAACGCCGACATCCTTGCGCTCGAGTTCTCGGTCGAGTACACGGTCGAGAAGGTGGTCGAGGAGGCTGCGACCTACACGCTGTCGCTCAAGGCGCGCACCGGCGACGTGGCCTACGACCGCTTGACGATGAAGGTCGACAAGAAGACGACGTTGCCGGTGTCGATCGAGTGTTTCGCCGCCAGCGGGCTGTTGATAAAGACCCTGACCTACAAGGACATCAAGGACTTCGGCGGTGGCATCAAACGTCCGGCGACGCTGGAGACCGAGAGCCCGCTGCACAAGGGCTACAAGTCGCTGATGCTTTACGGCACGATCAAGGCACGCAAGGTGCCGGACGAAGCCTTCACGCTGGTGTACCTGCCGCGGCTCAAGGAACTGCGGTGAATCGTCGCACGGCGCCCGCGCTCGCCGTCCTGGCCGCGCTGGCAGGTCTGGCAGCCTTGCCGGCAGTGGCCGCCGACGAGAGCTTCGACCCCTCGGCCTATGACAAGAAGGCCTTCGAGTGGACGAGCTTCGTCGAAGCGCGGCCGGAGCACCAGTGGCTGCGGTCGGGGTCGGCGGGGTACGCCTTTCTGTACCCCGGCGAGTCCCGCAGCAGCGCCAACCGGCTGGGTGCGGCAACCGAGTTGTCTGCCGTGCTGCGCCACCAATCCCTCAGCTTCAACTTCACCGCCCACGCCAGCTGGCTCGACGAGCCACGCGGCACCACAAGCGACTATCGAAACTACGAGGCCTACGCCTCCTGGCAGATCGACGCGGGCAGCAACGTGCAGCTCGGCAAGCGCGCGCTGCGCTGGGGCAAGGGGTATGCGTGGAGCCCGGTCGCGTTCCTGGAACGCGCGAAGGACCCGACGGACCCGGAGCTGGCGCGCGAGGGCTTCGTCATGGCCACCGGGGCGTGGGTGCGCAGTTTCGACGGCCCGCTCCAGACCCTGGCGCTGACCGCAGCGGTGGTGCCCACCACGGGCGACCTCAACGAGGACTTCGGCGGCGGCGCAACGAACGCTGGTCATGCCAATCCGGCGCTCAAACTCTATGCACTGGTCTACGACACCGACATCGACGTGATCTGGGCCGGCCGCGGCAGCCGTGGTCCACGCCTGGGCATCGACTTCTCGCGCAACCTCGGCAGCCAGCTGGAGATCCATGGCGAGTGGGCCCGGGTCGCGGACGCGCCGCGTGTCCTGCTGGAGGGCGGCACGTTGAAGACCGAGGTCCGCAGCTACGACAGCGCACTCATCGGCCTGCGCTACCTGACCGAGCGCGACACCACGGTCATCTTCGAGCTCTACCGCAACGGTGGTGGCTACGGCACCGAGGAACTCAGTGCGTTCTACGACCTGGCGCGCACGTCGACTGGCAATCCGGCGCTGGCGTCGCTGGCCAGCCGCGCCGCCGTTCAGGGCTACAACCGACCGAGCCCCGCGCAACGCTACGCCTACCTGCGCGTCAGCCAGAAGGAGCCGTTCGACATCCTCGACTTCACGCCGTCGGTCACCCTGATCGCGAACACCGGCGACCACAGCTGGTCACTGATTCCCGAAGTGCTCTACACGGGCATCAAGAACGTGGAGCTGCGGGCGCGCGTGGCGCTGAACCGTGGTGATGCAGGCAGCGAATACGGCGAACGTGCCGTCCGGTCGCGGGTCGAGTTGCGCGCACGCCTGTACTTCTGACCTGGGCACCATGAACTTGCCCGGGCCACAAGCCATGCATCCTGGTGGCGCAACAGAGCTGAACGTTGATCGGTGCCTGAACTGCGGCGAGGCGGCGCCAGCAAACTTCTGTCCGGCCTGTGGGCAGGAGACTGCGCCCGCGCCGCGAAACCTCGGCGAGTTCCTGCGGGGCCGCGTCGCCCGCTACGTGACGCGCGAGGGCCAGCTTCGGCAGACCGTGTCCAAGCTCCTGTGGCAGCCCGGTGCGCTGACGGCCGAGCACCTGGCAGGGCGGCGCGCGCGCTATCTGAGGCCGCTCCAGCTCTACCTCATGGTCAGCGTCATCGTGTTCGCGGCCGTGCAGCTGTTCGGGCTGAACCTGGACCTGCGGTTCTATGGCGAGCGAGGTGTCCACGTCCTGCGCAGCGCCCGACCAACGGCCGAAGGGAGCCAGGGCGCCGGGCTTGCGATGTCACCGGTTCGCATCGTGCAGGAGTACGTGGATCTCCCCGGGGTTCGTCGGTTCGCAACCCTGTCGCCGCAGGAGAGGTTTGCGTTCCTGCGCGCGCGGCGGGCGCCGTACGTGTCGTACTTCGTGCTCTTCCTGGTGCCGGTCTTCGCGCTGGCACTGGGCGTTTTCTACCGCCTGCAGCAGCGTCCCTTCGCGGACCACCTGGTGTTCGGGCTGCACGGCCAGGCCTTCCTGCTGCTCATGCTGCTGGTCGAATCGGCCCTGCCGGCGCTCGTGGCCAATGCCTTGTCGGTCTGGGTGATCTGCTACTTCGTGATCGCGCTGAAGCGCGTCTATGGCGGGCGCTGGGCCGCGTCGATCGGGCGCGGCGCATTCATCCTGACCCTGTACTTCTCGATCTTCTTCGCTGCGAATCTTCTGCTGGTGCTGGCGTTGCTGGCGCTGTAGAGGCTCGCAGGACGGCGAGCGCAAGAGCGCGAGCATCAGGAAGCTACCCGTGACCGGTGGTGCTGCTCCATCGGAGCGACAGCACCGGTGCGGAACGACACGCTCAACCGCCGCGCGGCCCGAAGTGCATGCGCGGGCCGCCTGCATGTCCGAAGCGCTGGTCCGCCAGGGCCTTCTGTTCCGGCGTGAGCACGACGTACAGGTCCTTCATGGCAGCGTTCATCGACTCCATGCCAGCCATGCGCTGTTTCATGAACTCGGTGCGCTGCGCCATGCGGTCAGGCGCCGGGCCACCATCAGCCTGCATCTTCGCGCGACGGGCCTGCATCGTCTGTGCCTGTTCCTTGGCCTTGCCGGCGAACGCCGTCCAGGCCGGCTCCTGTGCCGCCGTGATCTTCAGTTCGGTCTTCAGCACGCCGAGACGCTGGTCCGCGAAGGCCGTCATGTCACCGCCGGCGATGCGGGGGCCGAAAACGCCGGGTCCCCCTGCCATCGGGCCAAAGCCTGGGCCGGCGCCGGGGCCCGGGAAGGCGGAGACCGCGGTGACTGCGGCGAGGGCAAGGGCCGCGAGCGTCGCCGCGGCAATCTTGGTGGTGCGTTGCATGGAGAACTCCAATTGGTGTCAGTCGTTTGGCTGGCGGATCCCGCCGGCCAGTGGCCTTCTGACCACAAATTCATTGGAGTGCCGCGACGTGTGTCTGTGGTTTCCGCGAAAGGGCAGTTTTGCATCGCCACGTAGCATCGCCCGCGCTTGCCACACGGCGCAACACGGCCCCGCGGACGGCCGGCTGATCAGACCCGGTTGGTCTTGCGCAGCAGCAGGACTTGCAGCAGCAGCCCCACGCCGAAGCCGATGCCGACGTTCCACATCGACAGTCCGGCAGTCACCAGCAGCACGGTCGACTCATGGCCTTGGCGGCCCTGGTCGAACTGGCCGCCGGCCAGTTGAACGCCGGTCATGAATAGGATCGTGCCCAACACGGCTTGCGGTATGACCTCGAACAAGGCGACGACCGAGGCGCTGAAGCCAACGGCGAGCACCAGCAGCAGTCCTCCCAGGATCACCAGCGAGCCGCCGGTCCGTGCGCCGAATGCCACGTGGCCGGCCATGCCACCGGCGCCGTGGCACATCGGCACGCCGCCGACCGCCGAACCGAACACGTTCATCACTCCGGTCGAGACCGCGACCTGGCGGTCGGTCACCGGACGGTCCGGAAAGAGTCGGTTGTTCTCCTCGCGCACGCCGATGATCGCGTTTCCCAGCGTGAGTGGCACCTGCGGCAGCGCCAGGAACAAGGTGCCCAACACGATGTCGTTCCAGCCGATGGTGGGCCAGGCCCACGT
>JACZKT010000343.1 GCA_014859905.1 Rubrivivax sp. | reverse complement strand
GTTCATGATCGGCCTGCTGGCGATGGTGCTGCTGTCCATCGCCAGCCGGCAGTTGCACTTCCACGTCCCGGGCACCGACGCCTACGCCGGCTACCTGATGGCGGCGGCCGGCTTCCTGGCGCTGGCGCACACGCTCAAGCGCGGCGAGCACATCCGCGTCACGCTGCTGCTGTCGGCACTGAAGGGCACGCCGCGGCGCGCGCTCGAGATCTGGTCGCTGGCCGCGGCCAGCCTGCTGGCGGGGCTGTCCGCCTTCTATTCGTGCCGCCTGGCCTGGCAGTCGCACCTCTTCAACGACATCTCCACCGGCAACGACGCCACGCCGCTGTGGCTGCCGCAGCTGTCGATGGCGGCCGGCACGGTGATCCTGGCCGTCGCCCTCGTCGACGAACTGGTGCTGGAACTGCGCGGCCGGCGCCCGCATGGCACGGCCGGGGAGGCCACGCGCAATGAGTGACCTCGGGATCATGGTTCTGCTGGTCGCGTCGCTGTTCCTGATTCTCGGCAGCGGCGTCTGGATCGGCCTCACGCTGTCGGGCGTGGCCTGGATCGGCATGCAGCTGTTCAGCTCGCGCCCGGCCGGCGACGCGATGGCGGTCACGATCTGGGGCTCGGCCTCGAGCTGGACGCTCACCGCGCTGCCGCTGTTCGTGTGGATGGGCGAGATCCTGTTCCGCACGCGGCTCAGCCAGGACATGTTCCGCGGTCTGGCGCCGTGGATGCAGCGCCTGCCCGGGCGGCTGTTGCACGTCAACGTCGTGGGTTGCGCGATCTTCGCCGCGGTCTCGGGGTCGAGTGCGGCCACCTGCGCCACCATCGGCCGCATGAGCCTGCCCGAACTCGCCAAGCGCGGCTACCCCGACGGCCTGGCGATCGGCTCGCTGGCCGGTGCCGGCACGCTGGGGCTGCTGATCCCGCCTTCGATCATCATGATCGTCTACGGCGTCAGCGCCGAGGTCTCGATCGCGCAGCTGTTCATCGCCGGCGTCTTTCCGGGCTTGCTGCTGGCGCTGCTGTTCTCGGGCTGGATCGCGCTCTGGGCGCTGCGCAACCCGCGGCTGGTGCCGCCGGCCGACCCGGCCATGAGCCTGGGCGCCAAGCTGCGCGAGTCACGCCACCTGATCCCGGTGCTGCTGCTGATCGCCGCCGTGCTGGGCAGCATCTACGCCGGCGTGGCCACCGCCACCGAAGCCGCCGCCATCGGCGTGCTGGGCGCACTCGTCATTTCAGCACTGCAGGGCACGCTGACCTGGCAGACCTTCACGCAGTCGCTGCTGGGCGGCACACGGCTGTACTGCATGATCGCCCTGATCCTCGCCGGCGCCGCCTTCCTGACGCTGAGCATGGGCTACATCGGCCTGCCGCGCCACCTGGCCGAATGGATCGGCGGGCTGGGCTTGTCGCAGGCGCAGCTGTTGCTGGCATTGATGCTGTTCTACATCCTGCTCGGCTGCTTTCTCGACGGCATCTCGATCGTCGTGCTGACGATGGGCGTGATCCTGCCCACCATCCAGAAAGCCGGCATCGACCCGCTGTGGTTCGGCATCTTCGTCGTGCTGGTGGTCGAGATGGCACAGATCACGCCGCCGGTGGGCTTCAACCTGTTCGTGCTGCAGGGCATGACCCGTCGCGAGATCGGCTGGATCGCGCGCGTGACGCTGCCGTTCTTCTTTCTCATGGCCGCGGCGGTGGCGCTGATCTACGTCTTTCCGCAGATCGTGACCTTCCTGCCGGCGCAGATGCGGCCCTGACAGCGCGGCTGCCGGCGCGCAGATCTGCGCTGCTGCAACGGCGCTTATCGAAGTCTCGACCACCACCCGGCGACCCATGCTTCCCCGTATCATGGTCCGGCATGCCTTGCCGTGCGCACGCCAGCCGGCAACGAGGAAGCCATGACAGACCTGCCCCACCCACCCCTGAGCCGGCCGCCCCAGAAGGGCGACGGTTTCGCGTGGCCGACCCCCGACCTGGCCGGCTACCCGGCACCCATGGCGCCCCCGGTGCCGCCGCCGTGCCAGGTCGAAGGGCTCAACGGCAAGGCGCTCGAAGGCCGCCTGGTGCTGTTCGACCCGGCGAGTGCCATGTTGCAGCTTCAGCTGACCGACTCGCGCGCGCCGCTCAACCTGCGTTTCGACCAGTTTCGCCGCTTGCGGCTGCGCCAGCCACTGGCAGCGCAGCCCGCCCCGAAAGGCAAGGTGGACCCGACCGCCGCGCCGCCGCTGCAGGGCTTCAGTGTCCTGCTGCACGGTGCCCCGGCCTGGGAAGGCAAGACGCTCGGCCACCACGAGGAGCCCTGGGGCCTGTTCCTGTTCGAACCGCTGGACGACAAGGGCACGCTGCGGCGCTGGTTCGTGCCGCGGGCGGCTTACGGCAGTGCCGAAGTCGGCGTGCGCATCGGCGAGGCGCTGGTGGCACAGAACGTCACCACTCCCGAGCAGTTGCGCGAGGCCCTGTCCGAACAGCAGGCACTGCGCACGCGCAAGCTCGGCGACCTGCTCGTGATGCACCAGATTATCACGCACGATGAGCTGACCGCGGCCGTCGAGCGCCAGGCCCGCATGCCGATGGTGCGCATCGGCGAGGCGCTCACGGCCCTGGGCTACATCACCGAGGCGCAACTGAGCGAGGCGCTGGTGCAGCAGCGCAGCGACCGCAGCGTACCGCTGGGCGAGCTGCTGGTGCGCAAGGGTTTCGTTTCGCGCGCCGACCTGCAGACCGCGCTGGCGCGCAAGATGGGCTACCCGTTGGTGGACGTGGCGCGGTTTCAGGCCGACATCGAGGCCGTGGCGCGGCTGCCGCACGCCGTGGCCGCGCGCGTGCCGGCACTGCCCTTGCTGGTGCGCGCCGGCCGCCTGGTGGTGGCGATGGCCGATCCCACCAACCGCGCGGCCATCGACGAGATCGAGTTTGCCGCGCAGTGCAAGGTGGTGCCGGTGCTGTCGCGTGCCGGTGTCCTGGCCACCGCCATCGCTCGCGCCTACGAGCGCATCGGCGTCACCGCGCACATGGCGCTGGCCGACTACGACCCGGGCATGGGCATCGACTTCGAGCCGGGCGACGCCGGCAAGCTGCTGGCGACGATGGAACGGGTCGAGGCCGGCACGGAAGACGACGAAGAGGTGTCGATCGAGCAGTCCGACAACTCGCTCGTGCGGCTGATCAACTCGATGGTCCTCGAAGCCAACAGCCAGGGCGTGTCCGACATCCACGTCGAGTGCCCCGCGGGCCGCGAGAAGGTGCGCATCCGCTTCCGCAAGGACGGCCAGTTGCGGCCCTACCTGGAGCTGCCGCACAGCTACCGCAATGCCATCGTCGCCCGCATCAAGATCATGTGCGACCTCGACATCAGCGAGCGCCGCAAGCCGCAGGACGGCAAGATCAACTTCGCCAAGTTCGTGCAGGGCATGCGCATCGAACTGCGCGTGGCGACCATCCCCACGCTGGCCAACCGCGAAGACGTGGTGCTGCGGCTGCTGACCTCGAGCAAACCGATCCCGCTGGACGAGCTGGGCCTGAGCCCGGCCAACCTCGAACGCTTCAAGGTCGCCATCCAGCGCCCCTACGGCATGCTCTTGTGCGTCGGCCCCACGGGCTCGGGCAAGACGACCACGCTGCACTCGGCGCTGGGCCACATCAACACGCCCGAACGCAAGATCTGGACCGCCGAAGACCCGATCGAGATCACCCAGGCCGGGCTGCGCCAGGTGCAGGTCAACCCGCGCATCGACTGGACCTTTGCCAAGGCGCTGCGCGCCTTCCTGCGTGCCGACCCCGACGTCATCATGGTCGGCGAGATCCGCGACAAGGAAACGGCCCAGGTCGCGGTGGAGGCCTCGCTCACCGGGCACCTGGTGCTGTCGACGCTGCACACCAACAGCGCCCCCGAAACGGCGACGCGCCTGATCGACATGGGCCTGGACCCCTTCAACTTCGCCGACGCCTTGCTGGGCGTGCTGGCGCAGCGACTGGTGCGCAGGCTGTGCACGCACTGCCGCGAGGCCGGAGTCGCCAGCGTCTCGGCACCTGTCCGTGGTCCCGGCGGCAAGGTCATCGCGGCCGTGTCGGTGTCCGGGCCGCTCGAACGGCTTACCCGTCAACCTGGGCGGATGCATGCGCCAGCGGTCGTGCATGCCGCGAACTCGCTGACCGAGCTACTCCGGGCCCACGGCTAAGACAACAAGCACCTCCAGCACCTGGATCACCGCGACCTCGCGCAGCCGCCCCCACACCACTACCCATCGGTGGAGCCGGGCTAAGTAGCC
>JACZKT010000342.1 GCA_014859905.1 Rubrivivax sp. | reverse complement strand
GAGCGCCGCTCAACCATGGGCGCGGGCGCCCAGTGTCGCGACCCCTGCCTGGCTTTGGCAAGTCCGGCGCCGGCGCCGCGCCGCCCGCGAACGCAGCGCCGCGCCCTCAGCCCAGCCCGCGCACGACCTCGATGGCCTGCTCGATGCGGTCCACCGCGTGCACCTGCAGCCCTTCGATCGCCTTCTTCGGCGCGTTGGCCTTGGGCACCACCGCGACGCTGAATCCGAGCTTGGCAGCTTCCTTCAGCCGCTCCTGGCCGCGCGGCGCCGGGCGCACCTCGCCGGCCAGCCCGACCTCGCCGAAGGCGATGAAGCCGCGCGGCAAGGCGCGAGCGCGCAAGGAACCCTGGATGGCCAGCAGCACCGCCAGGTCGGCCGCCGGTTCGCTGATGCGAACGCCGCCCACGGCGTTGACGAACACGTCCTGGTCCATGCACGACACCCCCGCATGGCGGTGCAGCACCGCCAGCAGCATGGCCAGGCGGTCGCGGTCCAGGCCCACCGAAAGCCGGCGCGGGCTCGGGCCGCCGCTGTCCACCAATGCCTGGATCTCCACCAGCAGCGGCCGCGTGCCTTCCAGCGTCACCAGCACGCAACTGCCGGGCACCGGCTCGCCGTGCGTGGACAGGAAGATCGCGCTCGGGTTGCTGACGCCTTTCAGGCCGCGCTCGGTCATCGCGAAGACGCCGATCTCGTTGATGGCGCCGAAGCGGTTCTTGATGGCGCGCACGAGGCGAAAGCTGCTGTGCGTGTCGCCTTCGAAGTAGAGCACGGTGTCGACCATGTGCTCCAACACGCGCGGGCCGGCCAGCGCGCCTTCCTTGGTGACGTGGCCGACGAAGACCATCGCGACGCCGCTGGTCTTGGCCAGGCGCGTGAGCTGCGCCGCGCACTCGCGCACCTGCGACACCGAACCCGGCGCCGAGCTGAGCTGGTCGGAATAGACCGTCTGGATCGAATCGATGACGCAGAACGCCGGCGCCTCGGCCGCCAGCGTCGCGACGATCTTCTCGAGCTGGATCTCGGCCAGCACGCGCACCTTGTGGCCTCCCAGGCCGAGCCGCCGCGCGCGCAGCGCCACCTGCGCGGTGCTCTCCTCGCCGGTGACGTAGAGCACCTTCATCTGCCCCGACAGCGCATCCAGCGCCTGCAGCAGCAGCGTGCTCTTGCCGATGCCGGGGTCGCCGCCGATCAGCACCACCGCGCCCTCGACGATGCCGCCGCCGAGCACGCGGTCGAGTTCCTCCTGGCCGGTGGGCGTGCGCGCGACCTCGGCGGCGTCGATCTCCGACAGCGTGGCCACCGGCACCGATTTCGCCAGCGACTGGAAGCGGTTCTTCGCCGGCCCGGCCACTTCGGCCACCGTCTCGTCGAGGGTGTTCCAGGCGTCGCAGTGCGGGCACTTGCCCAGCCACTTGGCGTTGCTGCCGCCACATTCGCGGCAGGTGTAGACGGTCTTGGCCATGAGACGATGCTACCGGGCGCTGGCAGCCTCAGGATGCGCCTGCTGCCGGCTCGCCTGGTGAGCCACCCCGCCCCCCAGAATCGTCGCATGCACCCCATCGCCCACGGCCCCTGCCACGACCTGTTGTGGCAGGCACTGGAGCAGATGTTCGAACACGACCGCAGCGCCGCGCGCGGCGAGATGTCGACGCGCGGGCTGTACGTCTTCGAGCACGCCAACGAGTTGGGCAACGCGCAGGCTCACGCGCTGTTCGACCGCCTGACAATCACCCGCAGCGGTGACGGCAGCGCGCCGGCGCGCGACTTCGGCGCATACTTGGTCGCCTTCGACGGCCGCGCGCTGGCCCCGGGTGAGAGCCTGGCCGCCGGCAATGGCGTCACGCTGACCCGGAGGTGCTGAACATGGACTGGCAAGGCCGCATCGTCACGTCGCCCGACACGCTGTTCGGGCGGCCGCGCATCGCCGGCACCCGCATCGGCGTGGACTTCGTGCTCGAACTGCTGGCCTCGGGCTGGAGCAGCGAACGCATCCTGGCCGAGTAAGGCTGCACGCCGGGCACCCGGTGGCCGCGCTGCTGCTGGACGAGAACATGCCGCGCTCGGCCGGCCTCGTGCTGGTCGCCGAGGGGCACGGCGTGGTGTTCGTGGCAGACCACACGCCCGCTGCCGACGACAGGCGCGTCCTGGCGCTTGCGCGCGAACAGGCCCGGGTGCTGGTCACCTTCGACGCCGACTTCGGCGAACTCGTTTTCCGGCACGGCGAACTACCACCGCCGGCCATCGTCTACCTGCGGTGCACCCCATCGACGGCACGGTGGCCGGCACCATGGCAGCCGTGGCGCTGCGCGATGCCGTCCAGGGTTGCCTGGTGGTGTGCACGCGCCACGGCCGCCGGCGGCGGGCGTTTCCACCACGGGAAGCGGGCGATGGAAGAACCTGAGCTGCTGCCGTTGTCGGCCCTGCAGCACTGGGCCTACTGCCCGCGCCAGTGCGCCCTGATCCACCTGGAACAGGCCTTCGACGACAGCCGCATACGCTGCGCGGCCAGGCCGTGCACGCGCAGGTGGACCAGCCCGGATTCCAGCTGCGGCGCGGCCTGCGCGTGGATCGCGCATTGCCCTTGTTCAGCGACCGGCTGGGGCGCGTCCGCCCTACTCGCCGCGCACCTTGCCGCGCCCCGCCTTCACCTGCGCACGCACCGCCTTGCCTTCCAGCCGCCGCATCTTGGAGCCGTGGGTCGGCTTGGTGGCGCGGCGCACGCGCGGCGCCACCGCCACGCGGTCGACCATCGCCTGCAAGCGCGCCATCGCTTCGGCGCGGTTCATCTCCAGGCTGCGGTGCTCCTGGGCCTTGATGACGACGACGCCGTCGGCGCTGATGCGGTTGTCGGGCAGTGCCAGCAAGCGCGCCTTCACGTCGTCGGGCAAGGACGACGCGGCGACGTTGTAGCGCAGGTGCACTGCGCTGGAGACCTTGTTGACGTTCTGCCCGCCCGCACCCTGGGCACGGATGGCGGAGACTTCCACCTCGGCCGGCTGCACGCGCAGGCCACTGCGGCGCATGGCGGGTGCGCGCTCAGCGGCGGTTGAGCTTGCCCACCACGATCAGCAGCACCACGGCGCCCAGCACCGAAGCGATCCAGCCCGCCGGCTCACCCACGGTGTACCAGCCCAGCGCCTGGCCCACGAAACCGGCCACCAGCGAGCCGGCGATGCCGAGCACGATGGTCAGGATCCAGCCCATCTTCTGTTCGCCGGGAAGAACGAAGCGTGCAATTGCGCCGACGATGAGGCCGACGAGGATGGTGCCGATGATGCCCATGGTGCTGTTCGCTCCTGCGCTGGCGGGGTTCAGTCGATTGCGGATACCGGCACGCGAGGCGCCAGTGCACACATGAGTTCGTAGCCGATGGTACCCCCGGCACGCGCCACGTCGTCGATGGCCAGCAGCGTGTCGCCCGGGCCGCGGCCCCACAGCGTGACCTCGCTGCCGATGCCGCAGGCCGGCACCGGTGTCAGGTCCACCGCCAGCATGTCCATCGAGACGCGGCCCACGGTGCCGGTGCGCACGCCGTCCACCAGCACCGGCGTGTCGGTGCCGCAGTGTCGGGGGTAGCCGTCGGCATAACCGCAGGCGACGATGCCGATGCGCTGCGGCGCGCTGGCGGTGTAGCTGCTGCCATAGCCGACCGTGTCGCCCGCTTGCAGCTGCTGCACGGCGATCAGGCGCGAGCGCAGCGTCATCGTCGGCTGCAGTCCCCAGTGCTGGATGTCGTGGGCCGGGAAGTCGGGCGCGCTGCCGTAGCACAGGATGCCGGCGCGCACCCAGTCGTTGCCCAGGCCGTGGCGCAACACGGCCGCGCTGTTGGCC
>JACZKT010000341.1 GCA_014859905.1 Rubrivivax sp. | reverse complement strand
GCCCACGCGCGCGGCCAGCGCGGCGGCTGACGCGCGGGCCCGGCTCCAGCATGATGCAGGCCACGCCGCCCACGGGGATGTGCGTGCGCACGCCGGTGGCGTCCACCACCACGAAGGCGCCGTCGAGCATGTCGATCTCGCCGCGTTCGACGAAGACGACGGAGACGCGCTCCTTGATCGGCAAGGGCTTTAGCGGGGGGAGCAGCCCTGTCGACATGCCGCAAGCTACTCGCCGATGGCGGCCAATGTTCGACCGACCAGCGGGCGCGCAAGGTGGTACCCGCTGGCCAGCAAGGCATCTGCAAGCGGGCGCACGCGGTCTATGAGACCTTCCTCGCGCGCGCGAACCTGCAGGCCCAATGTTCCGAGCACATGCAGGCCCAGGTCGACCGCACACGCGCGGCCGCGGCGTTCGTCCACCAGAACCACTGCCCCACGCAACAGTGCGAGGGCCAGGGCCGAACGCTCGCCGTCATCGAGGCGTACCTTCGCCAGCGCGCTTGGGATCTGGAGTGGGTCGTCCTCTACTCGAAGCAGGCCGCCTGCAAACGCGGCGGACAATGCTGCTTGCTCGGCTGCGCGAGGCTCGCGCGTCACCTCGTGCCACACCGTGGCCGTGACAAGCAATTCGCCAAACAGCCGCCCGGGAACCGCCAGCAGGTCGAGCCGGGCCAGCGCGATCAGCGGCCCGTTATCGGCTACCAGCAAGGGTGCGGACATAGTCGAGCTCGCGATCGAGATCCTCGACGCTGTAGCGCACCACCGGAATCTGGCGCCGGCCCAACTCGTCGATCATCTGGCTGTAGGACAGGCCAGCGACCTTGGCAGCCAAGCCCAGGCTCAAGACATCGCGTTCGTACAGCGTCACGGCCAACTCGAGCCGTTCGGCGCTGGACCCCGCGGCTTGCCCCAAGGGCAAGGTCAGCATGACGGGCACACCTTGCACCGTAACGATATCGGCGGTGCCTTGTCTGGCGTCGTCGAGCAACCGCTCGGGCTGCTGCTCCAGTTCTTCGGAGGTCAGGGTGGACATGATGTCGCTCCAGCTCGTGGGTGCGTGAGGCAAGCTTAGCCGACGCGGCGCACGAGCAGCAGGCCGCAGCCAAAGGCCTTGGCGTGGCCGACGCCTTGCGTCAATGCGGCGCCAAGCTTTGCCGCGTCGAACACGGTCATGTCGCCCGAAAAATCCACGCTGCTGAAACGCAGCTTGTCGCCCTTGCCGCGGTGCTGGGTGTAGGCATCGACGCTCAAGCTGTGTTCGTCCACCTCGAAGCCCCGTTCACGGCCACCGTCGATCAGCCAGCGACTGCATGCCTGGCGCCAGCGCATACAAGGGCGGCTTGTCGGCGTCGTTCCAGTCCTGCCAAGGACTCAATCCGCGCTCGGCCAGTAGACGCTTCTTGGCATCCATCACCACATCATGTCGAACGACTTTGTGCCTGGGCGTGCCCGCTGCCTGGCCACACGCTCGCGTCGCAAAAGTCGTCCGCGTCCAGCGTCCCTGGCAGCAGTGGTTGCGTGTCGCCCAGCAGCAAGCTCCTGACTGCCTGCACAAACGCCTCGATAGCCGCGCTGTCAGTCGCTTCGTCGAAGTGGTGACCGAGGTAGATATCGTCTGATTTCGGCGGCTGGCCGTGGTGCCCCGTCACGGCGCGCACCCAGGCATTCAGTCCCGGGAGGTGGTCTTCGGTCCGTGGCCCCATCCAGGATTCGTCGATGGCATGCTGTTCGAGCAGCTTCGTCCATGCCACCCGCCCCAGCGTGTCGTGCCGCTCGGTGTAGGCCTTGCGTGGCGATCGGCCACGCAACTGCGCGAACAGGCCGGGGCGCTGGCCCTGGAAAGCCTCGGCGAATTTGCCGAGGTCGTGCAGGCACAGCCAGAACGAGACCCAGGCGACCAGGTCTTGTTCGGAAGTCGCGCCCAGTGTCTTGGTGAACCACTGGCGCAAGCCATGCGCGGCACCCAGGTAGGCGCTCGCGACCGCAGCCACGTCGAGGCAGTGATACGGCAGCAGATGAAACTGTGCCTGAGAGCCCTCGACCGGCCGCGATTTGCCCCAATAGGGCCAGTAGCTGTTCATGGTCGCCATCGTTGCAGGTTTCCAGGCCGGCGAGCGCAGGTCATCAGGCCAGCGCAGGCAAGGTCGAACCCGCATCGCTTTCGACGGGCTGCGGCGCCAGCATGACGATAGAGGCCCCGAAGATCTCGTTGCGGGCGAGGGCCCAGGCTACGGGTTACCGGGGCGGCGTGCGTCGCGCACGGCGGTGGTGTCGAAGCCGCGAGTCATCAAGACAGCGTTGCGATGTCAGCTTGGGGCACCCCGCCAGGTGCGCGGAATCACCCGCCGCGACGGACCTGGTCCAGGAACCGCTCGACGCGCAGCCGTTCTCGCGCCGGCCGGCGCTATTCAAGCGTCAGCACCAGGCGCTTGCCCAGTGCTGCCGCAGCCCGGTCCAGCGTCTTGAGCGAAGGCCAATGGGTCGGATCTTCCAGCCGCTTGGCGGCGGGCCACGAGGTCTCCAGCGCGCGCGCCAGGTCCGACAGCGTTCTTTCGCCGCGCGCCAGACGCAGCAGCATCGCCGCCTGCGTCTTCGCGTCGGGGGCGATGTAGTGCGCCCCCTTGACCTTCTGGCTGGGTGCGGGCATGTCCGTCGATTCGTCCAGCCGCCACGCCAGCATCGCCGACAGGACCTCGGAGGCATTGAACAAGGCCTCTTCCCTGGTCTGGCCCTCGGTGAAGGTGTCCGGCAGGTCGATGAATTGCACCAGGTACGTGCCGTCCTTCTGCGCTTCCAGTGTCGCGGGGTATCGAATGTCCATGGTCATGCCTCACCTCGACTTCACGCCGGTTTGGCGCTGTACCGCTGCCAGCAGGCCGCTGCCGAGTTCGCGTGAGCCGTGCACGGGTACCGGCACGGCTCGACCGTCCTTGGTCAGGACGTGGTGGCTGCCGTGAGTGCGGTCGAGCGTCCAGCCGGCAGCCTTCAGCCTGGCGATGACTTCCTTGCCTGTCACCAAGGCGGTGATGCATCATAAATGATCTATGCGCAAATCTCGGTCTCTCGCGAACGGC
>JACZKT010000340.1 GCA_014859905.1 Rubrivivax sp. | reverse complement strand
ACAGTTCGGCGCTCACCACATCGGGCGCGTGGGCGCGCCAGTCCACGGCCGTGGTCAGCGCCACGAGCAGGCCGGCGTGCACCAGCAGCGCCAGCACCGCGCCGACACCGTTGCCCCCGGGCGGGCGCGGCAGCAGTGCGTCGTGGCCCAGGGCGGCTGCCGTCATCGCTGGCTCATGCCTTCACGAGCACTTGCTGGCCGGCAGTCTCCTGAATTCGCTCCCTCTTCTTTTGGGAGGGATCGATGCGCCGCTTGGCGGCGCTGGCTTGCGACCAGGAACCGCGGGTATTGCTCCCTCTCCCACTTGTGGGAGAGGGTGGGGGTGAGGGTCCGCGAAGCACCACCGTGCCCGGCGCCGCCCCTCACCCCAACCCTCTCCCCAGAGGGGAGAGGGGGCAAATACGAGCGTGGCCCAAGAGCTCCCATGTTTTCAGCCGGCCCCTTGCTTGACCGAGAGACCGACACGCCGCACGCCGGCGCGCTGCAGTGTGTCCATCACGCGCACCACGCTTTCGTAGCGCACGTTGCGGTCGGCACTGATGACCACCGGCACCTCGGCGTTGCCGCCCTGCTTGTCGCGCACGCGCGCGGCCAGTTGCGCCAGCGCCAGGCTCACCGGTTCCTGCTGGTCGACGCGCAGACGCAGCTTCTCGTCGCTGCCGACGATGACCTCGATCACGCTGCTTGGCCGCTGCTGGCTCTTGCCCACCGTCGGCAGGTCCACGAGGCCGGTGGTGATGAGCGGCGCGGTGACCATGAAGATGATCAGCAGCACCAGCATGACGTCGATGAACGGCACCATGTTGATCTCGTTCATCGAGCGGCGGCGGCGTGAGCCGCGCATGGTGACGGAGGGCATCAGCGGACCCCGGAGCCCATGGCGGCGGCGGCGGCGGCCGGCTGCCCTGCATTGCGCTGCAGGATGTTGCTGAACTCCTCGATGAAGGTCTCGAACTGGATCGCGATGCGGTCGATGTCGCGCGCGAAGCGGTTGTAGGCCACCACCGCCGGGATGGCGGCGAACAGGCCGATGGCGGTGGCCACCAGCGCCTCGGCGATGCCCGGCGCCACGGTGGCCAGCGTCACCTGCTGCAGGTTGGACAGGCCGACGAAGGCATGCATGATTCCCCACACGGTGCCGAACAGGCCGACGTAGGGGCTGACCGAACCCACGCTGGCCAGGAAGCTGAGGTTGCTCTCGACGACGTCGAGCTCGCGCTGGAAGCTCGCGCGCATGGCGCGGCGCGCACCGTCGAGTTGCGCGCCGGCGTCCAGATGCTTCTCGCGCAGCTTGAAGAATTCGCGCATGCCGCTGGCGAAGATGCGCTCCATGGCTGACGTTTCTGCCTTCTTCGTCACCGCCTGGTTGAGCTCGGTCAGGCTGCGGCCGGACCAGAACTCGCGCTCGAACTCGTCGTTGCTGTTGCGCACGCGCCGCAGGCCGAAGAGCTTGCCGAAGATCACCGTCCAGCTCACCAGCGAGGTGATGGCCAGCCCGGCCATGACGAGCTGCACGACCAGGCTGGCCTGCAGGACGAGCGCGGTGATCGAAAGGTCTTGCGTCATGCCAGGGTGTTCATCAGCTCGGTGGGAATGCGGCGTGGCCGGAACGTTCCTTCGTCGACGCAGCCGATGCGGATCTCGCCTTCGGCCAGCAGTGTGTCACCACGCCAGGCCTGTTGCGCGAGGGTCATCGAGGCCCTGCCGGACGCACGCAACTCGACGGTGACCTCCAGCAGGTCGTCCAGCCGCGCCGGTGCACGGTAGCGCAGCGTCGTGTCGGTGACGACGAAGAGGGCGCCGGTGCGTTCACGCAGCGCCTGCTGGCCGCAGCCCAGGGCGCGCAGCCACTCGGTGCGCGCGCGTTCGAAGAACTTCAGGTAGTTGGCGTAGAAGACCACGCCGCCGGCGTCGGTGTCCTCCCAGTAAACCCGCAGCGGGTGGCGAAACGGCGCCGGCGGGGCAGAGGGCAAGAGGGCGGAGGGCTCGGCAGCAGTCGTCATCGGCGCCGGCATGATACCGGCTGCTCCCGCGGCGGCCGCCTAGGGCACGACCTTGCGATACACCGGCCCCCAGGTCGGGTGTCCGGCCTCGGGCCGGCTGAGCTGGAAACCCGGGTCGGCGGCACGCGCGGCGCGGAAGGCGGCCTCGCACTCCGCCAGGCGTTCGCTGGTGCAGGTAATGAAGCCCAGCAGCTTGTGCGCGCTGGCCTGGTCGCGGCCGCTGCGCAGGCCGGCGGCCAGGGCCTTGCGCAGCGCGGTTTCGGCCTGTGCGTACTGGCCGTCGTCGTAGGCGCGGATGCCTTCGAACAGGGCGCGCTCGGCGGGGCGCTCCATCAGCTCGGCCAGACCCACCGGGGCCGGTAGCGGGGCCGGCGACAGCGAGACGCAACCCGCCAGCAGCGCCAGCGCAGCCACTGCCATGCCGGCGCCAAGGGTGCGGCGGGTCGTCATGGCGCGAAGCGGTGGCGCACCGTCACCGGCCGGTCGGCGCTGACCTGCACGGTGGTGGTGTAGGGCGGGAAGTCGGCGTTGCGCACCGTGACCGTGTGCGTGCCCTCGGCCAGCGACAGCCGCGTCAGCGGCGGTGTCGTGCCGGCAGGCGCGCCGTTGACCTCGATCGTGCCCCAGGGGCTGATGGCCAGTTGCAGCGAACCCGTAAGCACGGCGGCCGCGGCCGGGCGCGGATCGCGCGCTGCCACGGCGGTGTCGGCGCGCGGCCGTGGCGCGG
>JACZKT010000339.1 GCA_014859905.1 Rubrivivax sp. | reverse complement strand
CTCTTCATCAACGCGCTGTGCGCGCTGCTCGACGTGCCGCAGCCCGAGCCGGCGCGCGACGACACGCGCGACAACGCGTATGTCTTCGAGCGCCGCATCACCTTTGCGCACGGCGACGGCAGCACCAGCAGCGGTTTCATCGACTGCTACCGCCGCGGCACCTTCGTGCTCGAGGCCAAGAAGGTCAAGGCCGGCATCACCGCCCAGGGGCTGACCAAGGGCTTCGACGACGCGCTGATGCGCGCCCGTGCCCAGGCCGAGGGCTACGCCCGTGCGCTGCCGGCCGCCGAAGGCCGGCCGCCCTTCCTGCTGGTGGTGGACGTCGGCCACGTCATCGAGCTCTACGCCGAATTCACGCGCAGCGGCGCCACCTACACGCCCTTCCCCGACGCGCGCAGCCACCGCATCCGCCTGCCCGACCTGCACGACGCCGCCCTGCGCCAGCGCCTGCGCACGCTGTGGCTGGACCCGATGGCGCTGGACCCGGCGCGCGCCAGCGCCAAGGTCACGCGCGAGGTGGCGGTGAAGCTGGCCACGGTGGCCCGTGCGCTGGAAGCCGCCGGCCACGCCCCCGAACCGGTGGCCGCCTTCCTCACGCGCTGCCTGTTCAGCATGTTTGCCGAAGACGTGGGCCTGCTGCCGCCCGCCGATGCCGGCGGCGGCGCCTTCGTCGCGCTGCTACGCCGCTGGCGCGACGACCCGGCCACGCTGCGCCAGATGCTGCGCGTGCTGTGGACCGACATGGACCGCGGCGGCTTCAGCCCCGCGCTGGCCAAACAGGTGCTGCGCTTCAACGGCAAGCTGTTCAAGGGCTGGGGCGAGGACGACTACGTGCTGCCGCTGGCGCGTGCACACATCGACGGCCTGCTCGACGCCGCCACCGCCGACTGGCGCGAAGTCGAGCCCGCCATCTTCGGCACCCTGCTCGAACGTGCCCTGGACCCCGCCGAGCGCCACGCGCTGGGCGCCCACTACACGCCGCGCGCCTATGTCGAACGGCTGGTGCTGCCGACCGTGGTGGAGCCGCTGCGCACCGACTGGGCCGACGCCCAGGCCGCCGCGCTGCTGCTGGCCAACGAGGCCAATGCGCTGGAAGGCAGGGAACGCGAGAAGAAACTCGCGGAGGCGCGCGCCGAGATCAGGCGTTTCCACCATCAGCTCTGCACCGTGCGCGTGCTCGACCCGGCCTGCGGCAGCGGCAATTTCCTCTACGTCACGCTGGAACACCTGAAACGGCTGGAAGGCGAAGTGCTGAACCAGCTCGAAGCGCTGGGCCAGACGCAAGGCCGGCTCGGCTTCGAAGGCGAAACAGTGACGCTGCAGCAGTTGCGCGGCATCGAGATCAACGAACGCGCCGCCGCGGTGGCCGAACTGGTGCTGTGGATCGGCTACCTGCAGTGGCACATCCGCACCTTCGGCAACGCCAGCGTCGCCGAGCCGGTGATCCACGACTACGCCAACATCGAACACCGCGACGCGGTGCTGGCCTACGACGGCCAGGAGCCGATGCGCGACGACGCCGGCAAGCTGGTGACGCGCTGGGACGGCAAGACTTTCAAGCTGCACCCAGTGACCGGCGAGAAGGTGCCCGACGAGACGGCGCTGGTGCCGCAGTGGCGTTACCTGAACCCGCGAGCGGCGGAGTGGCCGCAGGCGGATTTCATCGTGGGGAATCCGCCTTACATCGCCGCGAAAGATGTCCGCAGCGAACTCGGTGACGGATACGCGGCTGCACTGCGAGAGGCGTGGCCTGACGTTCCAGAGAGCGTCGACTTCGTTCTGTATTGGTGGCACCACGCAGCGACGAATGTTCAAGCGGGTAGCAGCCGCAGATCCGGTTTGATCACCACGAACAGCCTGCGCCAAGTCTTCAGCCGAAGGGTGCTCAGCCACTTTCTTGGCGACGAGCACCGACCGGTTCATCTGGCCTTTGCGATCCCCGATCACCCCTGGGTCGATACGTCAGACGGCGCCAACGTGCGCGTCGCGCTGACTGTCGTGGCGGGTGGCCCGGGCCAGGGGCGGCTGTTGTCAGTGGACAGCGAACGTGCGACTCTGCTCGGTGAGGTTGAGGTTGACTTTTCGATAGTGCAAGGGACAGTCCAGCCCGATCTTCGGGTCGGGGCCGCCGTGGCGTCGACTGGCCCACTCCGCGCCAACAGCCGGATCGCAAATCGCGGGGTACAGCTTCTCGCGCCGGGCTTCGTCGTCACCTCCGCGGAGGCTGCGACGATCGAAGGCACGAACCAACTTGCGAGACCATTTCTAAACGGCAAGGACTTGGCCGATCGCCCGCGTGGCGTGTTCGTTCTCGACACCTATGGCTTGTCGGCAGATACCCTCCGTAAGCAGCATGCAGCGGCGTTCCAGTGGCTGCACGAGCGGTCGAAGCCGGTTCGAGACCTCAACGAGCGAGAGTCATACAGGTTGAACTGGTGGCTCTTCGGCGAAAACCAGCCCGCCATGAGGGCGGCACTTGCTGGCCTGCCTCGGTTCATCGCGACCACGATCACCGGAAAGCATCGTTGCTTTCAGTTCTTGCCGCCCGGAACGCTGCCGGACCAGGCGTTGCTGGCGATTGGCTCCAGCGATGCGCTGCAACTCGGGGTGCTGTCCAGTTCCTTACACGTGGCCTGGGCGTTGGCTGCCGGCGGACGGCTGGGCGTTGGAAACGACCCTCGCTACAACAAGACGCGCTGCTTCGAAACCTTCCCCTTCCCCAGCGACGACACCGGCCTCACGCCCGAACTCGCCACCCGCATCCGCACCCTCGCCGAACAACTCGACGCCAACCGCAAGACGCAGCAGGCCGCGCACCCCGACCTCACGCTCACCGGCATGTACAACGTGCTGGAGAAGCTGCGCCACGGCGAGCCGCTCACGGCCAAGGACAAGCTAATCCACGAACACGGCCTGGTGTCGGTGCTGAAGAGCCTGCACGACGAACTCGACGCCGCCGTGCTGGCCGCCTACGGCTGGTCCGACCTCGGCACGGCGCTGGCCGACCACGGCCACGCCGAAGCGCGCGCCGCCGCGGTCGACGAACTGCTGCAGCGCCTGGTGGCGCTGAACGCCCGCCGCGCCGCCGAAGAGGCGGCCGGCCACGTGCGCTGGCTGCGCCCCGAATTCCAGACCCGCGGCCGCCACACGCAGACGGCGCTCGACGTGTCCACCATGCCCGCAGCCGAAGAAGCGGAAGAAGAC
>JACZKT010000338.1 GCA_014859905.1 Rubrivivax sp. | reverse complement strand
GCGCTGGCGGCGGTGCATCGCGGCGCGCACATCGTGCGCGTGCACGACGTCGCCGCCACCGTCGATGCGCTGAAGGTCTGGCAAGCCGCCGAGTCGGGCCGCGTGCCGGATTAGGGAGCACAACAGTTGCTCACATCGTTCCGGCCGGGTTGCCGCGGCGGGAAGCAGGGCGTTGGACAATTCACGAGGAGGGAAGCCAAATGACCAGAACCTATTTCGGCACCGATGGCATCCGCGGCACCGTCGGCCGGGACCCGATCACGCCCGACTTCATGCTGCGCCTGGGCCATGCCGTCGGCCGCGTGCTGCGTGGCACCGCGCAGCGGCCGACGGTGCTGATCGGCAAGGACACGCGCATCTCGGGCTACATGCTGGAGTCTTCGCTGGAGGCCGGCTTTGCCTCGGCCGGTGTCGACGTGCTGCTCAGCGGCCCGCTGCCCACCCCCGGCGTGGCCTACCTCACGCGCGCGCTGCGGCTGGATCTGGGCGTCGTCATCAGTGCCTCGCACAACCCGTTTGCCGACAACGGCGTCAAGTTCTTCTCGGCGCGCGGCGAGAAGTTGCCCGACGACTGGGAGCGCGAGGTCGAAGCGATGCTGCTGCAGCCACCGCACTGGGTGGACTCGGCCGGCCTGGGCAAGGCCCGGCGGCTGGAGGACGCGCGCGGGCGCTACATCGAGTTCTGCAAGAGCACGGTGCCGCACAGCCTGTCGCTGCGCGGCATGAAGCTCGTCATCGACGCCGCCCACGGCGCTGCTTACCACGTGGCACCCGACGTCTTCCACGAACTCGGCGCGTCGGTGGTGACGATCGGCTGCAGCCCCGACGGGCTCAACATCAACGACGGCGTCGGCGCCACGGCCCCGCAAGCGCTGGTCGAGGCGATGGCCGAGCACCGCGCCGACTACGGCATCGCGCTCGACGGCGACGCCGACCGGCTGCAGATGGTCGACGCCCAGGGGCGGCTGTTCAACGGCGACGAGCTGCTCTACGTCATGGCTGCCGACCGCATCGCCCAGCGCGGAACCGTGCCGGGGGTGGTGGGCACGCTGATGACGAACATGGCGGTCGAACTGGCGTTGGCCCGCATCGGCATCAGCCTGGTGCGCGCCAGGGTCGGCGACCGCTACGTGCTGGAAGAGCTGTCGGCGCGCGGGTGGCAGCTCGGCGGCGAAGGCTCGGGCCACCTGCTGGCGCTGGACCGCCACACCACCGGCGACGGCATCGTCAGCGCGCTGCAGATCCTGCAGGCCGTCAAGCGCAGCGGGCGCACGCTGGCGGCGCTGCTGGAGGCGGTGACGCTGTTCCCGCAGACGCTGATCAACGTGCGGCTGCGCGACGGCGCCGACTGGACGGTGAATGCCGAACTGGCCGGTGTACGCGAGCGGGCCGAGCGTGAGCTGGGGGAACAGGGCCGGGTGCTGATCCGCGCCTCCGGCACCGAGCCGGTGTTGCGCGTCATGGTCGAGGCCAGCGAGGCGGCACAGGCCCGGAGCTGGGCCGAAAGGCTGGCCGCTGCCGCCGCAGCCTGATGCAGGTTTGCCGGTTCAAACAGCCGGCCGTTCGCCTTCGGCCAGGCGCCGCTCGATGTCGTCCAGCACCGCGGGCAGGTCGGCCACGGTGTCCACACCGTAATCCGGCTGCGCCACGGCCAGGCGCGCGCTGGCAGTGGATCGCCGCGTGGCCTGTTCAGTGCCGGACAGGGCCTGCCATTCGTCGAGGCTCAACCCCATCTCGTTGCCGCTGGCCACCACGGCCACGGTCCAGCAACCTGCGTTGCGGCCTTCCAGCAGGCCGGGAACGGTGTCGTCGACCTTGACCACCTGCTGCGCGGGCCACACGCCCAGGTCGATGAAGCAGCGGTACATGCCCAAAGGTGAAGGGCGGTTTTCGGGAACATCGCCGGCGCAGACCAGGTTGTCTGGGTCGAAACCCTGGCGCGCAGCCAGCGGCGCCAGCACGCCCATGATGTCGCGGTTGTAGCCGGTGGTCGAGCCGATCTTCAGGCCGCGCTCGCGCAGCTTGTGCATCAGCTCGGGCACGCCGGTGATCAGCTCTGCGTGCTGCGGCACCGCGGCCATGTTCATCGGCGTGAAGAGGGCGTAGAGGCGGTCCACGTCCGCGTCTGTGAATTCGCACCCATGCGCGCTGAACCACGCGTCTGCCACACGCGGCAGGTGCCCCAGGGCCCGGATGTGGTCCCACTTGGGCAGGCCCATGGGCACACGCGCCTCGGCAATGCCGATCTGCACACCCTGGCTCTGGAACAGGTCGACGAACGCGCCCATGGGCGCATGGCTGCCGAAGTCGACCACGGTGCCAGCCCAGTCGAAGACGACGGCGGCGAGCTTGTGACTACCAGTCATGGAAAACCTCCTCTGCAATGCCGAATGCGGTGCTGGCGCCGGTGCCGCTGGTGACCACGACGACACGGGTGGCGCTGTCGGGGGCCTCGATCACGCAGTCCGTGGCCGCGCCCGTGGGGTAGACGCCGGTCCAGCGCTCGACCACCTCGCACTGCGCCAGTTCCAAGGTCTCGCGCAGGTGGCGCAGGATGAGGCGGTCCACGGCCTCGTCGGCAAAGGGCTCCGGCGTGGCAAAGGTGTGGTGTGAATCGCCGACCACTAGCGTGCCGTCGGCACTCTGGACCACGATCAGATGGATGCCGGCCTGCAAGCTGGCCGCTTCTTCCTCCTGCAGTCGCGCCAACAGCGCCGCAGCCTCGGGCAGCGCGGCATAACCGCCGTAGCGCACCAGGCTCAGGTCGCCCATCACTGCGGCCGGAAGAACAAAACCCGGCTCGGGACGCACACGCAGCATCTGCAGACGCGTCAGCTGCAGGGCATGCCGCGCCAGCACCTCGCTGCCCAGGCCATTGAGTTCGCTGCCGGGGCACAGCAGCACCCGTTCGGCGTGCAGGTTGCGGCGCGAGGTGCGCACGCGCGGGGCCTGCACCTCGAGCACGGCCTCGCCGAAATGGAAGCGCACGCCGTGCCGCATCGCCAGCCAGGCGGCGAGTTGCGGAACGGCCAGTCGCGACTCCACGCGCAGTTCGTGCGGCGAGTACATGGCCGCGCCGGCGGAGTCCAGACGCAGCATCGGCGCGCGCGCGACAGCCTCCTGTGCGTCGTGGAGTTCATTGCCCTCGGCCATCCCGGTCTTCATGAAGGCTTGCAGCACCGCCACCGCCTGCGGCCGCCGCGCCGCCACCCAGAGGCCACGGTGCTCGATGGCGATGCCGGCCTGCGGTGCCACGTCGGCCCAGATGTCGCGGCTGGCGCGAGCACGACGCCAGGTCTCGCCCGCGGGCTGGCCGCTGACGGTGATGAAGCCGAAGTTGCGGATCGACGCTCCGACGCAGCGATGGTCGCGCTCGACGACGGTGACGAGCAGGCCACGGCGTGCAGCGGCGTAGGCATGGGCCAGCCCGACGATGCCGGCGCCGACGACGATCAGGTCGCTGCTATCGCGCATGCCGTGCTCAGTGCGCGCCGACGAAGTTGCGCCCGCGCGGGCTGGCCAGTGCAGCCTGCACGCGTGCGTCTGCGTCCCCGATGCCGAAGGCTTGCGGCTTCGCATCGACGCCCAGATCCTTCAGCCACGCCTGCAAGCGCAGGCGGCCCTGACGGGCGTCGATCGCAAACACTTCCGACAGCCGGGCGTCGATGCGCGCGTCATGGCCCAGCGCGAGCTGCCAGGCTGTCGGCAGCCAGATCGCGCAGGCCAGGCCGTGCGGCACGCCCAGCTCCAGCGTCACCGCGTACGACAGCGCGTGCGCCAGCGCCGTGCGTGTCTGCGAAAACGCCAGGCCCGCTTCCAGCGCCGCCAGCGACAGTTCGGTGCGCAGCGCCAGATCATGCGGCTGGCGCAGACAGCTCGGCAGGGTGGCCAGCACGCGCCGCGCGGCCGACACTGCCAGGCGGTCGCTCATCGGGTTGGCGTGGCGGTTCCACAGCGACTCCAGCGCGTGGGCCAGCGTGTCCAGCGCGGTGTCGCGGGTCACGGCAGCGGGGCAGCTCAGCGTGAGCGCGGGGTCGACGTAGGCGCGTTCCGCGTAGCCCCAGGGCTCGTCCAGCGAACGTTTGACGGGGGGGTCGGCCTCGGTGTCCCACACCGTGGCCCAGCGCGTGACCTCGCTGCCCGTGCCGGCCGTGGTGGGCAGCAGCCACAACGGGGCCAGGTCCATTGCCGGCCAGGGGGCGCTGCCACGCAGCGCCCCGGCCAGGCTGTCGAAGTGGCCGTCGGCAGGCCGGCAGCGCAGCACCTTGGCCAGGTCCAGCGTCGTGCCGCCACCGATGGCCACGAGCACGCAACCAGGCCGCCTGGCGAGTTCCGGCCAAACCCGAGCGGCCAGATCGCGTGCCCGGACGATGCTGGACAGACCGTCGGCCACCGGCACCCAGTCCACCAGACGGTCGCCCAGCGCGGCGCGCCAAGGCACGTCCAGCCCCAGCGACGCAGCGTGCTCGAAGGCCAGCACCACGGCGTTGCGCGCGCCGAGATCCCGGCTCAGTCCGGCACTGCAACCCACGCCGAAGCGCAGGTCGACCGGCATGTGCCAGGCAAACGGGTTCTCCATCAGATGAAGCGCTTGCGCAGGGTGGCCGACAGCATGTCGATCAGCGTCACGCTGAGCGCCAGGATGATCAGCACGGCACAGGTCTGGGCATACTGGAAGCTGCGGATGACCTCGAACAGCACGACGCCGATGCCGCCGGCGCCCACCATGCCCACCACGCTGGCCGAGCGCACATTGCTCTCGAAGCGGTAGAGTGTGAAGCTCAGCCACAGCGGCATCACCTGCGGAATGACGCCATAGACGATTTCCACCAGCTTGTGGGCGCCGGTGGCGCGGATGCCTTCGACCGGGCGCGGGTCGATGGCTTCCACGGCCTCGGAGAACAGCTTGGCCAGCGTGCCCGTGGTGTGCACCGCCAGCGCCAACACGCCGGCAAACGGCCCCAGTCCGACGGCCACGATGAAAAGCATGGCGAACACCATCTCGTTGATGGCGCGGCAGGCGTCCATCAGGCGGCGCACCGGCTGGTGGATCCAGGGCGGCGCGATGTTGCTGCTGCACAGCAGCCCCATCGGCACCGCGGCAAACACGGCGAGCACCGTGCCCCACAGCGCGATGTGCACCGTGATCACCATCTCCTTGGCGTAGATGCGCCAGTCGTGGAAATCCGGCGGGAAGAAGTCGCTGGCGTAGGTGCCCATGTTGCGGGCATCCCGCCACAAGTCCAGCGGACGCATCTCGGCGCCCTGCCAGGCCCAGGCCAGCAGCGAGATCGCCGCAACCCACCCGGCGTAGTACAGCGCACCGGGCCGTTCGGCCGCGGCGCGCTCGCGCAGCAGCGCCAGCGCGGTGGTGCTCGGCACGCCGGCAGCCGGGGTCACGACTTCAGCGCGGCCAGCTTGGCGTCGATCTCGGCCAGCGCCTTGGTCTTGGCGGCGGTGTCGAGCCTGTCGTCGGTCTCGACCTTGGCGCGCTGTTTGGCCAGTTCGAGCTGGCGGATCGGAATCAGCTGGTCGTTGTTCGAGTCGCGGAAACCGCCGTAGCTGTAGATGTTCTTGAGGATGGCCTTTTCTTCGGCGTCGGTTTTCGCGTATCCGAGCACGAAGCTCTTGAGTTTGGCCTTGATGGCCGGGTCCAGGTCCTTGTGCCAGACGAACGGGTCGCTCGGGATCAAGGGGCTCTTCCAGAGCACGCGGACCTGGCTCGCGAGCTCGGGCTTGGTGGCCTGCAGCTTGCCGAAGTCCTCGGTGTTGTTGGTGGCAACGTCCACCTGCCTGGCCAGTACCGCCTGCAGGTTGGCGCCGTGGCTGGCGTTGCGCACGGTCTTGAACGCCGTGCGGTGGTCGACGCCGCGTTGCGCGAACAGGTAAAACGTGGGCACCAGGAAACCCGAGGTGGAATTCGGATCGCCGATGCCGAAGTCGATCGACTTCGCGTTCTTGAAGACGTCGTCGACCGTCTTGTACGGGCTGTCCTTGTGGGTGATCAGCAGGCCGTGGTAGCCGTAGCTGCCGTCGGCGTACATGATCTGAGCGAAGACCTCGCCATTGGCGCGGTCCACCGCTTCCATCGCCGACTTGTTGCCGTGCCACGCGACTTGCACCTTGTTGAAGCGCATGGCCTCGATGACGCCGGCGTAGTCGGGGGCGTAGAAGGACTTGACGGTCAGGCCGGTCTTCTTCTCCATGTCGCGAAAGAAGGGCTCCCAGCGCTCGCGCTGCGTGCTGGCGGAGTCGGTGGCGATGATGCCGAAGTTGATCTCCTGTGCCTGCACCAGAGTGCAGGCCAGGCCGATGGCAGCGGCGGTGAACAGACGGCGGACGTGGATGGGCATGACATGCTCCTTGGGTTGTGATGGAGGTTGCGGCGGCGGCTCGGCGTGGAACTACACCGCCGCAGCCAGGTGCCTGATCGCTGGTCGCGTCTCGGACACCGCCTCGGGCGCGGGTGACTCGTCGACCAGCAACTCGTCGGCGGCGGTGCCGTAGAGGTGGCGCAGGAACGATGGTGTGAGCGCGCTCACCGGGCCGTCGAACACGAGCGCCCCGTCACGCAGGGCCACCACGCGCTCGCAGTAGCGCTGCGCCAGGCCCACGTGGTGCAGGCTGACGATCAGCGTCAAACCCTGCTCGCGGTTGAGCGCGGTCAGCAGTTCCATCACGCGGCGCGTGGACTCAGGGTCGAGCGACGCCACCGGCTCGTCGGCCAGCAGCAGCCGCGCGCCCTGCACCAGGGCGCGGGCAATCGCTGCGCGTTGCTGCTGCCCGCCCGACAGCGTGCTGGCGCGCTGGAAGGCCTGCTCGCCCAGCCCCATGGCCATCAGCGCATCGAGCGCCCGGGCCTGCTCCCGGGCACTGAAGCGCCCGAGCGTGGCACGCCACAGCGGCAGCTCGGCGGCCAGACCGGTGAGCACGTTGGTCAGCACCGGCAGCCTGCCCACCAGGTTGAACTGCTGGAAGATGATGCCCACCTGGCGCCGCAGCGTGCGGATGCCCGGCACGATGCGGCCCGAGGTTTGCAGTGGCTGGCCGAAGACCTCGACACCGCCTTCGCCGCTGTCCAATGTCTCCAGGCCGCACAGCGTACGCAGCAGGGTCGACTTGCCCGAGCCCGATGCACCCAGCAAGGCCACGCGCTCGCCAGGCCTCACGTCGAAGGACACTCCGCCCAAGGCGAGGCACGTGCCGTTGAAGGTCTTGCGTGCGTGTTTCACGCGCACCGCGAGTTCGTTGGGGCTGGACATGCGCCGTAGCGTAGGTCGGCCCCATGACGGCCCTGTGACGCCTGCGGCAGTGTGCGTGTCGCCGGTCTGTCATGGGCGGGCGGCAGACTGCTGCCGATGATCACGCGCGCCGACATCGTGTCGCTGTTCGCCAGGCAAGGACATCTGGCCTACGAAGGCGAAGGCATCACGCAACTGCAGCATGGCTGGCAATGCGGCCGGCTGGCGTGTCAGGCCGATGCCGCGCCGGCGCTGCAGTTGGCGGCCTGGTTGCACGACCTGGGGCACCTCATGACCGGTCTGGAAGGCTCGCCCACGGTGCGTGGCGTGGACGACCGGCACGAGGCCCTGGGCTCCGGTGTGCTGGCGCAGCTGTTCGGCGCCGATGTCGCTGCGCCGGTGGCCCTGCACGTGGCCGCCAAACGTTACCTGGTGTCTGCGCAGCCGAACTACGCCGACTCGCTCTCGCCGGACTCCAGGCGCAGCCTGGCGCTGCAGGGCGGGCCGATGTCGGTGGAAGAACGCGCGCACTTCAAGGCCCGGCGCCACGCGCTGGATGCCGTGCGCCTGCGCCTGTGGGACGACCGCGCCAAGGTGGCCGAGTGGCAGCCGGCCGGCGATGCTGCAGCGTTGGATGAACTGGCGCTGCTGATGGATCGGGTGGCCGCGTCACGCTGAAGCGACGCCGCATGCAGTGCCGCCGCGAAGGCGGAGCGCGGCCGAGCCGGGTCCTCAGCGGCTGGCGGCGAGATCGCGGTGATCCCGGTTCGCAGCTGTTGCGCTGGGTATCCGGGCTTGGGACGGGTGGTGTGCCGTGACCTCGACCGCGGGCTCCGGCAGCGACGCCCACGCCTTCAGCGCGCGCAGCAGGGGGCGCTTCTTGGACTGGTGGGACTGCATGCGCCGCAGGATGTCGTCCAGCGTGCGCATGGCGTCCAGGATGTGCGGGCCCTTGTTCAGCATCACGCACTCGGCCCGCTCGGACATCGCGGCATCGGTGATCTCGGCGCGCGAGGGCAGACCGGTCTTGGCCAGCGTCTCCAGCACCTGAGTGGCCCACACGACCGGCACGTGCGCCGCCTCGCAGGCCCAGAGGATCTCTTCCTGGATCTCCGCCAGCCGTTCGTAGCCGCATTCGACCGCCAGGTCGCCGCGGGCGATCATCACGCCCGTGGCCGGGCTGGCCATGGCGGCCAGCAGCATCTCCGGCAGGTGCTCGAAGCCGCGTTGCGTCTCGATCTTGATGACCAGGCCCAGGTGGGCAGCATCCAGGTCCACCAGACGCTGGCGCAGCAGGCCGACATCGGCGGCCGACTGGGCAAACGACAAGCCCACCATGTCCGCGCACTGCGCGACCACTTCGAGGTCGTCGAGGTCTTTCGTGGTCAGCGCCGGCAGTTCGAGCCGGGTGTCGGGGAGGTTGATGCCCTTGTCGGCGAGCAGCTTTTCGCCGGCATCGCGCGCATGGGTGATCTCGACCTCCAGCCGCCCCCCGGCCTGGCGGCGCACGATACCGCCGATGCGCCCGTCGTCGAACCAGATCCGCTCGCCTTTGCGCACCTGCGTGAGCGCTTCGGGCAGCGTGCAGGCGATCGCCGCGGCTTCGGCGTGCCGGCCCTTGTGCGCGGCCAATGGGCCGTGGCCCAAGCCGTCGGGCAGCACGTTCAGCATGTCGCCGCGATGCAGCAGCAAGGCACCGGAGCGGGCCGGTATCTCGGTGATGCGTGTCTGCCTGTCGTCCTCGCGCTTGCGTCGCTGGCACAACACCGTGTCCGTGGTGATGTAGGCCGTCTGCCGGCATTCGACGAGTACACCGCCGGCCTGGCATTCCAGCACCGTCAGGTGCCGCTGCGCCTGGCGAGCGTCGGCCAGGTCGATCCGTGCGCCATCATCCAGTCCGGCCAGCCAGGCCCCATCCACACCGACGCAGAAATCGGCGCCTGAGACCTCGGCTGCCGATCCATGCGGCCGCAAGCCCAGTCGTGCCGGCGCGGTGACGCGCCCGAGCGCGTCCTTGGCCGGCTTGAGTTTGACAACGTCCTGGCTGCCGGCGATGGCGCCGGTGCGCAACTTGGGGCCTCCCAGATCCATCAGCACACGCACCGGCCGCTCGAACTTGCGTGCGGCGCGGCGCACGTTGCGCGCCATGGCCGCCCATTCGGCAGCCCCGTCATGCGCGCAGTTGATGCGGGCGATGTCCATGCCTGCCGCCACCAGGTCGTTGACGAAGGCGTCATCGTGCGACGCGGCGCTGGGCAAGGTGACCATGATGCGCACCCCGCGTTCCTTCGGCGCCTTGCCGAAGAGTGCCTGGGCATGCCGTTCGAGCCGTTCCGGGCCGCTGTTGAAGCCGGTGGGTTCCTCGTGCGACAGCGCAGACCAGGGCCGGCCTGTCAGGCGGTGCAGGATGCCCAGCACCTTGTCCAGATTGGCCATGACATGGGTCTCGGCACGCCCCAGCGACGACAGGCCCATGCGGGCCAGCCGCTCCTGCAGTTGCCGGAGGTCATGGCGCCGCAGCGCCAGGTAGTGGGCCAGGTTCACTGCACTTGCCGCATGCGACGCATCGGCCTGCCGCCGCCAGGGCTCGACGCGCGCCTGGTTGTCGAGCATCGACTTGCGCAAGTCCCAGAGCTCACGTATCAGGCCTTCGCAGGCCGCAGCGTCCCACTCTTCACCGGGGCCGGACTCTCTCTTCGGCTTCATCGACGGCCTTCCTTCGCCCCAGTCTGAGGGTGCTTCGTGTCAATTCGGTGACAGCCACACAGATCTGCTGTGCGCGCCCGATCGTGGCGCTGGCCACGGCAGGTCCGTGGGTAGGCCTCCCCCCCGCGGCAGCCTACTTCAGGCCCATGCAATGGCGAGCGCTCCAGGGTCCAGGTGAGCCGGCCTGCTTGGCGTTGATGGCGCACTGCGAAGGCAGGATGTTGCCGTTGGCATCGGCGATCAGCAGTGCGAAGGTCGGCGGCGCGACGAGGCGTATGCCCTGCGCGCGATAGCTGGCCAGTTCGGCGGCGCCGGGCAGGTCGGCCACGGTATTGGCGTCATCGAGGTCGACCGCCTGGCGACCGAAGGCGGGCTCGTTGTGCGCCCAGTACAGCACGTCGCTCTTGTCGAAGGACTGCGGCCATACGTGGTGCGCCGGCACGCGCGCCTGCTTGTATTCGTCGATCATCTTCTGCGCGTAGGCCTGCTGCGAAATGCCGTCGAAGGGCGTGTGTCGGTGTCGCCGTGATGGGCAAGGCGCCCCACGAACAGTCGACGCCAGGGGCGCCAGTGACTTCGGCATGACAGCCACGTGCCAGGGCGCGTCGCCGATGTGCCGGCGCGTGGCCAGTCCGAACTGCCAGCCGCCCCGGAGCGGGCGGCGGAGTTGCTTGTCGCGCCACAGGCCCCGGCGGGATGAGCCGTACCCGCTGTCGCCAACCTGACATGTGCCGAGAGTAATTTGAGCTTCCCATCCCAAGGAGACACCGCCATGACCGCATCCGCATCCGCATCCAGGCAAGGCACCACCCGCGCGCGCGCCATTGCGCCAACCGTCGAAGTGGACTTGTCTGTCGAACCTTCCGAGACCTCAGACCAGCCGCGACGTCAAGTGATGATTGCCGAAGCGGCGTTCTTCATCGCCCAGGCGCGCGGCTTCGTCCCGGGCCAGGAACTCGACGACTGGCTGGCTGCCGAGAGCGAAGTCGATCAGCGGCTGTCGGCCAC